>NZ_JAUORR010000021.1:0-86473 GCF_030547945.1 Photobacterium sp. 1_MG-2023
CTGGCTGAAGCGCTGGACAACTACATCCCAGAGCCAGAGCGTGCAATCGACAAGCCGTTCATCCTGCCAATCGAAGATGTATTCTCAATCCAGGGCCGTGGTACTGTAGTTACGGGTCGTGTAGAGCAAGGTATCGTTCGTGTAGGTGACGAAGTTGCTATCGTTGGTATCAAAGAGACCACGACAACAACTTGTACTGGCGTTGAGATGTTCCGTAAGCTTCTGGACGAAGGCCGTGCTGGTGAGAACGTTGGTGTTCTGCTGCGTGGTACTAAGCGTGACGAAGTTGAGCGTGGTCAAGTTCTGGCGAAGCCTGGTTCAATCACGCCGCACACAACGTTCGAGTCAGAAGTATACGTTCTGTCTAAAGACGAAGGTGGCCGTCATACGCCGTTCTTCAAAGGCTACCGTCCACAGTTCTACTTCCGTACAACTGACGTGACTGGTACTATCGAACTGCCAGAAGGCGTTGAGATGGTTATGCCAGGTGACAACATCAAGATGGTTGTTACTCTGATCGCACCTATCGCAATGGACGAAGGTCTGCGCTTCGCAATCCGTGAAGGTGGCCGTACCGTTGGTGCTGGTGTTGTTGCTAAGATCGTTGAATAATATTTGACGACAAGGCACGAAAAAGGGCATCATTTGATGCCCTTTTTCTACGTTCCGATTCAGATTAGCGCATTTTTTGGTCAGTGTGCCGAGTAAAAAGTGCGTTAGGCGTACAGAGCGTCAATAGGGATTGATTAAATCCTTTGAATGCCTCGCCACTTGCGAGGTTATTTTCGTCTATATTGAGACAAGTTACAGGTTGGTTGTATGAAAGCGAATGCTGAAAACCAAAGCAGCTCTAGTAGTATGGATGGCCTGAAGTGGGTTGTTGTATTTGCACTGCTGGCAACTGCCGTGGTTGGTTTTTACCTGTTTAGTGAGCAGGTAACTTCTGTCGCTGCCAGAGCTGCAGGCGTAGTGGTTCTTGTTGCTGCTGCTGGTGGCATTGCCGCAATGACTGCGAAAGGTAAAACAGCGATCACTTTTGCTCGTGAATCGCGCATGGAAGTCCGCAAGGTCGTATGGCCAACTCGTCAGGAAGCGACGCAGACAACCTTTATCGTTTTAGCTGTCACTGTCATTATGGCGTTAGCCCTGTGGGGTATCGACGGCATCATGGTCCGTTTGGTCCGCCTGGTTACCGGTGTATAGAGGTAAAAGTTCATGAGCGAAGCTCCTAAAAAACGATGGTATGTTGTGCAGGCCTTTTCTGGTTTTGAAGGTCGTGTAGCACAGTCACTACGTGAACATATCAAGATGCATGGCATGGAAGACTACTTTGACGAGGTCCTGGTACCGACAGAGGAAGTTGTTGAAATGCGCGCTGGTCAGCGCCGCAAAAGCGAGCGTAAGTTCTTCCCAGGGTACGTGCTTGTGCAAATGGTGATGAACGATGAAACCTGGCATCTGGTTCGTAGCATCCCTCGTGTGATGGGGTTCATTGGCGGTACTTCTGATCGTCCGGCACCGATTTCTGATAAAGAAGCTGCAGCGATTCTGAATCGTCTTCAGCAGGCAAGTGAATCTCCGGTTCACAAGACCGTATTCGAGCCGGGTGAAGTGGTTCGCGTGACAGACGGTCCGTTTGCCGACTTTAACGGTGTGGTGGAAGAAGTCGATTATGACAAGAGCCGCGTGAAGGTCTCTGTATCGATCTTCGGTCGTGCAACGCCGGTAGAATTGGAGTTTGGTCAGGTTGAGAAAAACTGATCAATAAATAATCAGGCATTATTGTCAGGGGCGCGGAATTGGACTATAATTTCGCGCCCTTTCGTTAGACGGGGAGTCTGTTTGCAGAAAGCAGACGTTTGAACCCAAATTAAGGTAATTTGTAATGGCTAAAAAAGTAGAAGCTTACATCAAGCTGCAAGTTGCAGCTGGTATGGCAAACCCTTCTCCACCAGTAGGTCCAGCTCTGGGTCAGCACGGTGTGAACATCATGGAATTCTGTAAAGCGTTCAACGCAAAAACAGACTCTATGGAAAAAGGTCTGCCGACTCCAGTTGTTATCACTGTTTACAGTGACCGTTCTTTCACTTTCATCACCAAGACTCCACCTGCAGCAGTTCTGCTGAAGAAAGCTGTAGGTATCAAGTCTGGTTCTGGTCGTCCGAACACTGAGAAAGTTGGTACGATTACTGACGCTCAGATTCAGGAAATCGCAGAAACTAAAGCTGCTGACATGACTGGTGCCGACATCGAAGCGATGAAGCGCTCTATCGCGGGTACTGCCCGTTCTATGGGTCTGGTAGTAGAGGGTTAAGACAATGGCAAAACTAACTAAGCGTATGCGCGTTATCCGCGAGAAAGTTGACGCAACTCGTGAATACGACATCAACGAAGCTGTTGCTCTGCTGAAAGAACTGGCTACTGCTAAATTCGTAGAAAGTGTTGACGTTTCAGTTAACCTGGGCATTGATGCGCGTAAATCTGATCAGAACGTTCGTGGCGCAACTGTACTGCCACACGGTACTGGCCGTGACATCCGCGTAGCGGTATTCACGCAAGGTGCTAACGCTGAAGCTGCGAAAGAAGCTGGTGCGGATCTGGTTGGTATGGAAGATCTGGCTGAGCAAGTGAAGAAAGGCGAAATGAACTTTGACGTCGTTATCGCTTCTCCAGACGCAATGCGCGTTGTGGGTCAGCTGGGTACTATCCTGGGTCCACGTGGCCTGATGCCAAACCCGAAAGTTGGTACTGTAACGCCAAACGTTGCTGAAGCGGTTAAAAACGCAAAAGCAGGTCAGGTTCGTTACCGTAACGACAAGAACGGTATCATCCACACCACCATTGGTAAGGTTGATTTTGACGCTGACAAACTGAAAGAAAACCTGGAATCTCTGCTGGTTGCGCTGAAAAAAGCGAAGCCTGCTTCTGCGAAAGGTTCTTTCATCAAGAAAGTTAGCATCTCAACCACAATGGGTGCGGGTGTTGCGCTAGACCAGAATTCTCTGGACGCTAACGCTTAATATTTGCAGAATCGCTGGGATTATGTATAATCCTGCGTTTCGAATTTATGGCTAAGATCCGGGCAGTTTTCCTGCCGGGATCTTCGTCCCAGACCGTAGGTGTTCTCTGAGCTTAATAATTCAGCCTACGTAGACGGTGCCAGGAACATGATTGATTTTTTCTTTCTTGGATCTGCGCCGTACAAACTCTCCTGCAATTTTGCAGTGAGTGGGTAAACACAATCCAGGAGCAAATCCAATGGCTTTAAACCTTCAAGACAAAAAGGCAATTGTTGCTGAAGTCAACGAAGCTGCCAGCGGTGCCCTGTCTGCAGTTGTAGCTGATTCTCGTGGCGTGTCCGTGGGTGCAATGACTACTCTGCGTAAACAAGCGCGTGAAGCGGGCGTTTACGTACGTGTTGTTCGTAACACTCTGGCTCGTCGTGCAGTGGTTGGTACTAACTACGAGTGTCTGACTGACACTTTCGTAGGTCCGACTCTGCTTGCTTTCTCTAACGAGCACCCAGGTGCTGCGGCGCGTCTGTTCAAAGACTTCGCTAAAGAGAACAAAGATTTCGAGATCAAAGCTGCTGCATTCGAAGGCACACTGACTGATGCAGACGTTCTGGCGAAACTGCCGACTTACGACGAAGCGATTGCACGTCTGATGATGTGCATGAAAGAAGCTTCTGCTGGCAAGCTGGTTCGCACTATTGCAGCTATCCGCGATCAGAAAGAAGCCGCTTAATCTATTTGGCTTTTCACTGGTTGCTATTTAAACTAATTGTTGACTTTTAAAGAGAATTGTTATGTCTATCACTAACGAGCAAATCCTAGACGCAGTTGCAGAAATGTCTGTAATGCAAGTTGTTGAACTGATCGAAGCTATGGAAGAGAAGTTCGGCGTTTCTGCTGCGGCAGCAGTTGTTGCTGGCGGTGCTGCTGAAGGTGCAGCTGCAGAAGAGCAAACTGAATTCGACGTAATCCTGACTGCTGCTGGCGCGAACAAAGTTGCTGTAATCAAAGCAGTACGTGGCGCAACTGGTCTGGGTCTGAAAGAAGCGAAAGGCCTGGTTGACGGCGCTCCAGCACCTCTGAAAGAAGGCGTTGAGAAAGCTGAAGCTGAAGCTCTGAAAGCTCAGCTGGAAGAAGCTGGTGCTTCTGTTGAAATCAAGTAATTATTACTTAATTTCTTAGCCTTAATGGCTATGGGCTGGTGGCTAAAAAGCCACCGGCCCTTTTGCGCTGTAGGGTAGTGGTGTTTTTCACATTGTTTTGCAACCATTTCCCATGCGTTTAACAGCCTGTAATCCAGTGCTGTCCCTGCGACAAACAATGTTATTAGTCACTGCCTCTTACTAGAGGTAGTTAGGATCACTTATCAGCGATCTGAGGAACCTATGGTTTACTCTTATACCGAGAAAAAGCGTATCCGTAAGGATTTTGGTAAGCGTCCACAAGTATTGGATGTACCTTACTTGCTGTCGATCCAGCTTGAGTCTTTTGATAAGTTCATCGAGCAGGATCCGGAAGGGCATTACGGTCTAGAAGCTGCCTTTCGTTCTGTTTTCCCAATTCAGAGCTATAACGGCAATTCCGAGCTGCAATACGTTAGCTATCGTCTCGGTGAGCCGGTGTTCGATGTCAAAGAATGTCAGATTCGTGGTGTAACGTACTCCGCGCCACTGCGCGTGAAGCTACGTCTTGTTATGTATGACAAGGATGCACCAGCTGGCACCGTCAAAGACATTAAAGAACAAGAAGTTTACATGGGCGAAATTCCGCTCATGACAGATAACGGTACATTCGTTATTAACGGTACCGAGAGGGTTATCGTATCCCAGCTGCACCGTAGCCCGGGCGTCTTTTTCGACAGCGATAAGGGTAAAACCCACTCCTCAGGTAAAGTGCTGTATAACGCACGCATCATTCCATACCGTGGTTCATGGTTGGATTTCGAATTTGATCCGAAGGATAACGTCTACGTTCGTATCGACCGTCGTCGTAAATTGCCTGCGTCTATTATTCTGCGCGCCCTGGGTTACACCACCGAGCAAATTCTTGACCTGTTCTTTGAGAAGATCAATTTCGAAGTGCAAGGCAAGTCTCTGGTGATGGAACTGATCCCTGACCGTCTGCGTGGGGAAACTGCGAGCTTCGATATCGAAGCGAACGGTACAGTGTACGTTGAGAAAGGCCGCCGGATTACCGCGCGCCATATCCGTCAACTGCAGAAAGACAATGTTGACCACATTGAAGTGCCTGTTGAGTACATCGTCGGTAAAATTTCTTCACGTGATTACGTGAGCGAAGAAACCGGTGAACTGATCGCAGAAGCTAACCAGGAACTAAGCCTGGAAAGCCTGGCGAAGCTGTCTCAGGCGGGTCATAAGTCAATTCAGGTGCTGTTTACGAACGACCTGGACTACGGTCCGTACATGTCTGATACCCTGCGTATCGACAGCACGACTGATCGTCTGAGTGCTTTGGTCGAAATCTACCGCATGATGCGCCCTGGTGAGCCACCAACGCGCGAAGCGGCAGAGCAGCTGTTCGAAAGCCTGTTCTTCACCGAAGATCGCTATGACCTGTCTGCGGTAGGCCGCATGAAGTTCAACAGCTCTCTGGTGCGTGAAGAAACCACTGGCCCGGGAACGCTGGACCACGATGACATCATCGAAGTCATGCGTAAGCTGATCGACATCCGGAACGGTAAAGGTGAAGTTGATGATATCGACCACCTGGGTAACCGTCGTATCCGTAGTGTCGGCGAAATGGCTGAGAACCAGTTCCGTGTCGGCCTGGTGCGTGTTGAGCGTGCAGTGAAAGAGCGTCTGAGTCTGGGTGATCTGGACAACGTGATGCCTCAGGATCTGATCAACGCCAAACCAATTTCAGCGGCAGTGAAAGAGTTCTTCGGCTCTTCTCAGCTGTCTCAGTTTATGGATCAGAACAACCCGCTGTCAGAAGTCACGCACAAGCGTCGTATCTCTGCACTGGGTCCGGGCGGTCTGACACGTGAGCGTGCGGGCTTTGAAGTTCGAGACGTTCACGCAACGCACTATGGTCGTCTGTGTCCGATCGAGACCCCTGAAGGTCCGAACATCGGTCTGATCAACTCGCTGTCTGTATTTGCTCGTTGTAACCCATACGGTTTCCTGGAAACGCCATACCGTAAAGTGGTTGACGGCAAAGTGACCGACCAGATTGATTATCTGTCTGCGATTGAAGAAGGTCAGTTTGTTATCGCTCAGGCAAACGCCGCGCTTGAAGAAGACGGTGGTTTTACTGATGAACTGATCACGGCTCGTCACAAAGGTGAATCTGGTCTTCACCCACGTGATCACGTCCAGTACATGGACGTTGCAACCAACCAGGTGGTTTCTGTGGCAGCGTCCCTGATCCCATTCCTGGAGCACGATGATGCGAACCGCGCCCTGATGGGTGCGAACATGCAACGTCAGGCTGTTCCAACACTGCGTGCAGACAAGCCGCTGGTTGGTACAGGTATTGAGCGTGCGGTTGCGGTTGACTCCGGTGTAACAGCCGTTGCGAAACGTGGCGGTATGGTTCAGTCCGTCGATGCTTCTCGTATCGTGATTAAAGTCAACGAAGACGAGCTGGTACCAGGCGAAGCGGGTATCGACATCTACAACCTGACCAAATACACCCGTTCTAACCAGAACACCTGTATTAACCAACGTCCGACTGTGATGCCTGGTGAACCTGTTGCACGTGGTGACGTGTTGGCAGATGGTCCTTCAACCGACCTGGGTGAACTGGCTCTTGGGCAGAACATGCGTATCGCGTTCATGCCTTGGAACGGTTACAACTTCGAGGACTCCATCCTGGTGTCTGAGCGTGTTGTTCAGGAAGATCGCCTGACCACTATCCACATTCAGGAACTGTCCTGTGTGGCACGTGATACCAAGCTGGGTGCTGAAGAAATCACAGCAGATATCCCGAATGTGGGTGAAGCTGCCCTGTCCAAACTGGACGAGTCCGGCATCGTATATATCGGTGCGGAAGTGAAGGGTGGTGACATTCTGGTGGGTAAGGTAACACCGAAGGGTGAAACCCAGCTGACGCCAGAAGAGAAACTGCTGCGTGCTATCTTTGGTGAGAAAGCCTCTGATGTGAAAGACTCGTCGCTGCGTGTACCGAACTCCGTGTCGGGTACCATCATCGACGTTCAGGTCTTCACCCGTGATGGCGTAGAGAAAGACAAGCGTGCACTCGAAATTGAAGAGATGCAGCTGAAAGAAGCGAAGAAAGATATCACCGAAGAATTCCAGATTCTGGAAGGTGGTTTGCTGGCTCGTGTCCGTTCTCTGCTGCTGTCTGCCGGTTATGCTGAAGACCGACTGTCTGGCATGGACCGTGAGAAGCTGTTCTCGCAGACACTGGATGACGAATCTCTGCAAAACCAGCTGGAGCAGTTGGCTGAGCAGTACGACGAGCTGAAAGCTGAGTTCGACAAGAAGTTCGAAACCAAGCGCCGTAAGATCACTCAAGGTGATGATCTGGCCCCTGGCGTCCTGAAGATCGTGAAGGTCTATCTGGCCGTGAAGCGCCGCATTCAGCCGGGTGATAAGATGGCCGGTCGTCACGGTAACAAAGGTGTTATCTCGAAGATCTGTCCGGTTGAAGACATGCCTTACGATGAGAAAGGTCAGACTGTCGATATCGTACTGAACCCACTGGGTGTACCTTCGCGGATGAACATCGGTCAGATTCTGGAAACTCACCTGGGTCTGGCTGCGAAAGGTATCGGTGACAAGATCAATCAGATGCTGAAAGAACAGCAGGAACTGCATAAGTTCCGCGAGTTCCTGCAGAAGGTCTATGATCTGGGCGATACCCGTCAGAAGGTAGACATTGCGTCTATGTCTGATGATGAAGTTCGTACCCTGATTGAGAACCTGCGTGGTGGTCTGCCAATCGCGACCCCTGTTTTCGATGGTGCACCAGAGCCTTCAATCAAAGAGCTGCTGAAACTGGGTGATCTCCCAGAATCTGGTCAGCTGAACCTGTTTGATGGCCGTACGGGTGAGCAGTTTGAGCGTCCTGTAACCGTAGGTTACATGTACATGCTGAAACTGAACCACCTGGTCGACGACAAGATGCACGCGCGTTCTACTGGTTCGTACAGTCTGGTTACTCAGCAGCCACTGGGTGGTAAAGCTCAGTTCGGTGGTCAGCGCTTCGGTGAGATGGAAGTGTGGGCACTGGAAGCTTATGGTGCCGCTTATACGCTGCAGGAAATGCTGACCGTGAAATCGGATGACGTGAATGGCCGGACGAAGATGTATAAGAACATCGTCGATGGCGATCACCGTATGGAACCAGGTATGCCGGAATCCTTCAACGTACTGTTGAAAGAGATCCGCTCGTTGGGTATCAACATCGAGCTGGAAGACGAGTAATCCTGACTTGGTCAGGGACTCTTAAATCCGGTATCAATATGAAGGCGCCGCTGCCCCGGCGCCTTTATGGGTCAACTCCTCACAGGAGCCGAATGTGAAAGACTTACTTAAGTTTCTGAAAGCACAGCACAAGACCGAAGAATTTGACGCGATCAAAATCGGTCTTGCTTCACCTGACATGATTCGTTCATGGTCTTTCGGTGAAGTGAAAAAGCCAGAAACCATTAACTACCGTACCTTTAAGCCTGAGCGTGACGGTCTGTTCTGTGCACGTATCTTTGGCCCGGTCAAAGACTATGAATGTCTTTGTGGTAAATACAAGCGCCTGAAGCACCGTGGCGTGATCTGTGAAAAATGTGGTGTAGAAGTTACTCAGACCAAAGTACGTCGTGAGCGTATGGGTCACATTGAGCTGGCTTCTCCTGTAGCCCACATCTGGTTCCTGAAATCACTGCCATCCCGTATCGGTCTGTTGATGGACATGCCGCTGCGTGATATCGAGCGTGTGCTTTATTTTGAATCTTATGTGGTTATCGAACCAGGCATGACCAATCTTGAGCGGAGTCAGCTGCTGTCTGAAGAACAGTATCTGGACGCGCTGGAAGAGTGGGGCGATGAGTTCGACGCGCGCATGGGCGCCGAAGCAGTGAAAGCACTGCTGGCCAACATGGATCTGAATGCTGAAATCGAACTGATGCGTGAAGAGCTGGAAGAAACCAACTCTGAAACCAAGCGTAAGAAGCTGACTAAGCGTCTGAAGCTGGTTGAAGCATTTGTTCAATCCGGTAACAACCCAGAATGGATGATCCTGTCAGTACTGCCAGTACTGCCGCCGGATCTGCGCCCGCTGGTACCGCTGGATGGTGGTCGTTTCGCGACTTCTGATCTGAACGACCTTTACCGTCGTGTGATCAACCGAAACAACCGTCTGAAGCGTCTGCTGGATCTGGCTGCCCCAGACATCATCGTACGTAACGAAAAACGTATGCTGCAAGAGTCTGTGGATGCGCTGCTGGACAACGGCCGCCGTGGTCGCGCCATCACTGGTTCGAACAAGCGTCCGCTGAAATCTCTGGCTGACATGATCAAAGGTAAGCAGGGTCGTTTCCGTCAGAACCTGTTGGGTAAGCGTGTTGACTACTCAGGCCGTTCGGTGATTACCGTGGGTCCATACCTGCGTCTGCATCAGTGTGGTCTGCCGAAGAAAATGGCACTGGAGCTGTTCAAACCGTTCATCTACGGCAAGCTGGAAACCCGTGGTCTGGCGACCACCATCAAAGCTGCCAAGAAGATGGTTGAGCGTGAAGAAGCTGTCGTTTGGGATATCCTGGACGAAGTGATCCGCGAACACCCGGTGATGCTGAACCGTGCACCAACACTGCACCGTCTGGGTATCCAGGCGTTCGAACCTGTTCTGATCGAAGGTAAAGCAATTCAGCTGCACCCGCTGGTTTGTGCGGCTTATAACGCCGACTTCGATGGTGACCAGATGGCTGTTCACGTGCCGCTGACGCTGGAAGCCCAGCTGGAAGCGCGTGCGCTGATGATGTCGACGAACAACATTCTGTCGCCAGCATCCGGTGATCCAATCATCGTACCGTCTCAGGACGTTGTACTGGGTCTGTACTACATGACCCGTGACAAGATCAACGCGAAAGGCGAAGGCATGTACCTGGCTGGCTCTGCTGAAGCAGAGAAAGCGTACCGCACCGGCAATGCTGAATTGCATGCCCGTGTGAAAGTGCGTATCACCGAGCACGTGAAAAACGAGCAAGGCGAGCTGGTGAAAAACACCCAGCTGGTGGATACCACTGTCGGTCGTGCCATGCTGTGGCAAATCGTGCCAAAAGGCCTGCCATACAGCCTGGTCAACACGGAAGCACTGGGCAAGAAGCAGATCTCAAACCTGCTGAACACCTGTTACCGTGAACTGGGTATGAAGCAAACTGTTATCTTTGCTGACCAGATCATGTACACAGGTTTTGCTTACGCAGCCCTGTCTGGTGTGTCGGTTGGTATCGACGATATGGTCGTGCCTGATGCGAAATACACCAAGATCGCTGAAGCAGAAGCTGAAGTTGCAGAAATTCAGGATCAGTTCCAGTCCGGTCTGGTGACCGCGGGCGAACGTTACAACAAAGTTATCGATATCTGGGCAACGGCGAACGAGCAAGTTGCGAAAGCGATGATGGATAACCTGTCTTTCGATACCGTGATTAACCGTGACGGTGAAGAAGAGCAGCAGAAGTCGTTCAACAGCGTTTACATGATGGCCGACTCTGGTGCGCGTGGTTCTGCGGCACAGATTCGTCAGCTGGCGGGTATGCGTGGTCTGATGGCGAAGCCAGATGGCTCGATCATCGAAACGCCAATCACCGCGAACTTCCGTGAAGGTCTGAACGTACTGCAGTACTTCATCTCGACGCACGGTGCGCGTAAAGGTCTGGCGGATACGGCACTGAAAACAGCGAACTCCGGTTACCTGACCCGTCGTCTGGTAGACGTTGCGCAGGACGTTGTGATCACTGCAGACGACTGTGGAACCCATGCGGGTATCAACATGATGCCACTGATCGAAGGTGGTGACGTGAAAGAGCCACTGCGCGATCGCGTACTGGGTCGAGTTGTTGCAGAAGATGTGCTGAAACCAGGTACGGAAGAAGTACTGGCACCACGGAACACCCTGCTGGATGAGAAATGGTGTGACATCCTGGAAGAAAATTCTGTCGACCAGGTGAAAGTACGTTCTGTTGTAACCTGTGAAAACGACTTCGGTGCATGCCGTAACTGTTACGGTCGTGACCTGGCGCGTGGTCACCTGGTGAACCAGGGTGAAGCGGTCGGTGTTGTGGCTGCACAGTCAATCGGTGAACCAGGTACACAGCTGACAATGCGTACGTTCCACATCGGTGGTGCGGCATCGCGTGCTGCGGCAGAAAACAGCATTCAGGTGAAGAACAAAGGTTCTGTGAAGCTGCACAATGCGAAGTTCGTTACCAATGGTGACGGCAAGCTGGTGATCACTTCCCGTGCTGCTGAAATGACCGTTGTTGATGAGTTCGGCCGTACCAAGGAAAGCTATAAGCTGCCTTACGGTTCGATGCTGAGCAAAGGCGACAATGATGCAGTTGATGCGGGTGAAGTTGTGGCGAACTGGGACCCGCACACCATGCCAATCATCACCGAAGTAGCAGGTCACCTGCAGTTCGTTGACCTGATTGACGGTGTGACTGTCTCTCGTCAGACCGACGAGCTGACTGGCCTGTCTTCCATCGTGATCCTGGACGGTGCAGAGCGTACCGGTGCAGGTAAAGACATGCGTCCGATGGTGAAACTGGTGGATGACAAAGGCAACGATGTCATGATCCCGGGTACCGAGATGCCGGCACAGTACTTCCTGCCAGGTAAAGCGATCGTTCAGCTGGATGATGGTGCATCTGTAGGTATCGGTGACACACTGGCACGTATTCCTCAGGAATCCGGCGGTACAAAAGATATCACCGGTGGTCTGCCGCGCGTTGCTGACTTGTTCGAAGCGCGTAAGCCGAAAGAGCCTGCAATCCTGGCTGAAATCACAGGTGCAGTCTCCTTCGGTAAAGAGACCAAAGGTAAGCGTCGTCTGATCATCACCCCAACTGAGGGTCAGCCATATGAGGAAATGATTCCGAAATGGCGTCAGCTGAACGTCTTCGAAGGCGAGAAAGTTGAGAAAGGTGATGTGATCGCCGATGGTCCAGAAGCGCCGCACGATATCCTGCGTCTGCGTGGTGTTCACGCTGTTGCTGAGTACATCGTGAACGAAGTTCAGGAAGTTTACCGTCTGCAGGGCGTTAAGATTAACGATAAGCACATCGAAACGATTGTTCGTCAGATGCTGCGTAAGGTAACCATTACCTCCCACGGCGACTCTGAGTTCCTGGAAGGCGAGCAGGTGGAATTCTCCCGCGTGAACATCGCGAACCGTCAGCTGATTGCCGATGGCAAACAGCCAGCACTGTTCGAGCGTGATCTGCTGGGTATCACCAAAGCGTCTCTGGCAACTGAGTCCTTCATCTCTGCGGCGTCGTTCCAGGAAACGACTCGCGTACTGACTGAAGCTGCTGTTGCTGGTAAGCGTGATGAGCTGCGTGGTCTGAAAGAGAACGTGATTGTAGGTCGTCTGATTCCTGCAGGTACGGGCTTCTCTTACCACCAGGAACGTCAGCGCCGTCGCGATGCGGATCTAGCACCAGTTGAGCCACAGGTTGATGCCGAGCAGGCGTCTCAAGATCTGGCGGCACTGCTGAATGCAGGCCTGAACGACGAAGACTAAGTTCCGGGGCAAGCTCCGAGACAAAAAAGGCACCCTCCGGGGTGCCTTTTGTTTATCTGCTGTTTTGCGCCATGAAACGCTGGAAACGGGTTGCCTCTGGTTTCATTGTTGTTGGATTTCAGGACAGATCTGTCTCCGCGTGGTCAGCCGCACCGGACAACGCAGGGTGGGAAGCATAACACCTGCTGGTTAAGCGCCCGGTGGCACCGCCAAACTCTCACTGATGAGTTCAATCAGCTCATCTTCCAGTTCAAATCGCCATTCCATCTGCTCACCCATTTCAGACAAATCCTGATCAAAATCGTCCCAGTCTTCACTCTCATCCGTAATTTCGCAGTAGCGATCAGCGAAATTCAGTAAAGGATCTGTGGTATCTGTGATTTTGTGATAAAGCTGAGAGATTTCAGTGGTAGGAGAGTATCCGGTGGCCTGCCATCTTGCCATGACCTGGTCATAGATCTTAAAGTGACCTTCTGAGATGTAATCCACCAGTTGTTGGCTGAATAGTTGCAGTTGGGCAGAGGTGGGCAGATGTCGTGATTTGTTTTCGAAAGGAGGCAGTCCGGCCAGTTTGCAGTAATCGATCAACAGTTGCTGCCTCGACATGAGCCAGTGATCGATGACATCATTACTGCCACCCCATTGTTTTTGCACTTGTTCGAATTTACTTAACATGACCATGTCCTCATGATCGCCCAGCATCAGTGCATGAGCAGAAAACAATACCTGTCAAACTCTTAGACAGTCCAAGAGTACCATGTATGGCGACGCCAAATTCCGTTGTTCTGTTTAGATTGCCAGCAAAATATCCCCCCTGCAAGGAGAGAGGAATTCCTGATGTCAAAAAAGCAAGACCCTGCTTACTGGTGTGTCATCCGTGATCGCCGGATCTATTTGGAAGCGGGTAAGTTACCGCTAACCCCACCGAGTGCTTTTTGTCTAGATCACACGCGATCGCGTCAGATCGGGAGCTATCAGGGTGTGCCCGTCTGCTGGTTGGAAGATCCGACAGATCTGCCGGATGAAAATTTTTATTCCTTAAGGGAATTACTCGATGTAGATCCGGTTTTGTTTGCATTGGCAGGGAAAGCGCAGCAACTGTCTTTCATGTGTGAGTCGCAGGCGTTTTGTCCGGCCTGTGGCGGGACGGCGCAACTGGCAGATAACGCATTGGCGATGGTGTGTCAGGATTGCAGGCAGCATCATTATCCGCGAGTCTCCCCCTGCATTATCGTGGCTGTGCGAAAAGGCGGGCAGATCTTGCTGGCGCAGCATCCGCGTCATCAAAATGGGATGTACACGGTGATTGCCGGATTTGTCGAGCCGGGTGAAACACTGGAAGAATGTGTGGCCCGTGAGGTGGCAGAAGAAACCGGGATCACGCTGACCAATATCCGTTATTTCGATAGCCAGCCATGGGCATTTCCGTCGAATCTGATGATGGGTTTTCTGGCCGATTATCACAGCGGGCAGATCCGACCTGACTACGAAGAGCTGGTGGATGCCCGTTGGTTTGACTGTGATCAGCTCCCGCCGATCGCGCCGCCGGGCACCATTGCTTATCGTCTGATTCAGGCGACCTGTGATGCCGTCAGTCAGGACGCGGCATTTCGGGAACACAGCCGTGAGTGATAGCAGTCATCAAAAGGGATGGCACCCTGATAGAAAGGAAGCGAGTGTCGGTTACTCCGAGTGAATCTCGGGGATGTCGCGAAAGATGGCTTTGGCGTTTTTGATCAGGTGCGCTGCGTACTGGGGTGAGACGCGGTGCAACTGACCTTTCATCGCTTTGAATGAGCTTTCCCAGCATCTGTCTTTGTAGATGCCCGTTTCGGTAAATTCGATAACAACTTGCAGGTTCATTGATCCTCCAAACTATGTTGCAGCCGATGTTGGCTTCTATTCACCCTAACAAAGAATTGATAAAGAACTGATTAAAATATCTGCAACATTAGATTACCGGAAAAGAAACCCCGGACACTGAACGTATGAAAGGGCGGGTTGATGTGCTCTGAGCGGCATTAATGACTTCCCAGCTTATCCCTTTGGCTGCTGTTCCCGGACCAGAGTGTTACAATAGCGCCATTAACTTGCCAGGATGTTGACAATGACAGAATTGAAAAACGATCGCTATCTGCGTGCTTTGCTCAAACAACCGGTTGACTGTACTCCAGTTTGGATGATGCGTCAGGCGGGCCGTTATCTTCCGGAATACCGTGCCACCCGCAGTCAGGCCGGCGATTTTATGTCGCTGTGTAAGAATGCTGAGCTGGCAAGTGAAGTCACATTGCAGCCATTGCGTCGTTTTCCGTTGGATGCGGCGATTCTGTTCTCTGACATTCTGACGATTCCGGATGCCATGGGGCTTGGGCTGTATTTTGAAACCGGTGAAGGTCCGAAATTTGAGCGTCCGATCTCCTGTAAGGCTGATGTCGACAAAATCGGAATCCCTGATCCTGAAGGGGAACTGCAGTACGTGATGAATGCGGTTCGTCAGATCCGCAAAGATTTGAAAGGCGAAGTGCCGCTGATTGGTTTCTCAGGTAGCCCGTGGACACTGGCGACCTACATGGTGGAAGGTGGCAGTACCAAGGCATTCACCAAGATCAAGAAAATGATGTATGCAGAGCCTGCTGTGCTGCACGCTCTGCTGGATAAACTGGCAGACAGCGTGATCGCGTATCTGAATGCGCAGATCAAAGCGGGTGCTCAGTCGGTGATGGTGTTTGACACCTGGGGTGGCGTCCTCACGCCACGGGATTACAAGCTGTTCTCCCTGCAGTACATGCACAAGATTGTTGATGGCCTGATCCGTGAAAACGACGGCCGCCGTGTACCGGTCACCCTGTTTACCAAAAATGGCGGGATGTGGCTGGAAGCGATTGCGGATACGGGTTGTGATGCGGTCGGTCTGGACTGGACCATCGATATTGCTGATGCAAAACGCCGTGTTGGCGACCGGGTTGCCCTGCAGGGTAATATGGATCCGTCGATGCTGTACGCTGCACCCGAGCGAATTCGTGAAGAAGTGGCAGGGATTCTGTCCGGTTTTGGTGAAGGCACAGGTCACGTATTCAATCTGGGTCATGGTATTCATCTGGATGTGCCGCCGGAAAACGCCGGTGTGTTTGTGGAGGCCGTTCATGAGCTGTCTGCGCCTTATCACAAGTAATCAGACATCTGCCTTTAAAAAGCGAGCTTCGGCTCGCTTTTTTGCGTTATTTTCCCGGCGTTTTTGCGCATAGGCGGCCCAGATGCTGGTGAACGTATTCCCGGATGTAAGGCACGACTTCGGCTTCAAACCATGGATTCTTCTTCAGCCACAAGGTATTTCGCGGTGACGGATGCGGCAGGGGCAGATAGGTTGGTGCCCACTGTCGCCAGGCCCGCACGGTTTCGGTCAGTGTTTTGGGTTTGTCGGACAAATAATAATGCTGTGCATACTGGCCCACCAACAGCGTCATGCCCACATTGGGCAGCAAGGGCCAGACCTGTCCGTGCCATTGAGGCGCGCATTCGGGTCTGGGGGGCAGATCGCCACTTTTACCTTTGCCCGGATAGCACAGGCCCATCGGCATGATGGCTATCTGTGTGGGGTCATAGAAGGTCTCCCGATCCAGCGCCAGCCACTGGCGCAATCGATCTCCGCTGGGGTCATTCCAGGGAATACCGGTTTCATGGACCCGGGTGCCGGGTGCCTGCCCGACAATCATCAGGCGGGCTTCGCTGCTGGCCTGAATCACCGGCCGCGGTCCAAGCGGCAAGTGGGCCTGACACAGCGAACATTGACGGATCTGATGGAGTAACGCAGGTAAGGCGTTCGGATCTGGATTTGTGTTCATCGACAGGTTTAATAACCCCGCTCAAAATCAATCTGAAATTGCAGTGGCTTTCCTTCAACATAGCGCAGGTAGTTAGTTTTGAATATGGTCATCACCTGTTCCGGGAAGCTTTCTGCTGCTATGTGCGGGGTGACTGTGATGGCCGGATGCTGCCAGAACGGATGATCCTGGGGTAAAGGCTCCTGTTTGAATACATCCAGATACGCATGCGCGATGTTCCCGGCATCCAGTGCTTTCAGCAAGCCCGGCTCACAGATCGCATTGCCTCGTCCAACATTGAACAGCAGCGTATTCGAACAATGGCGCAGGCTGTCGGCATTGAGTAAGTCATTGGTTTGCTGCGTTGCCGGTAAAACAGACACCAGGACATCGGCTAGTGCTAATGCTTCATGTAACCGGTGAATCGGAAACATCTGGTCAACATGCGTGGTCGGCTCACCCGAGCGGCTCACGCCAATCACGCGAAGCCCGAGCGCTTTGGCTGCGCCCGCCAGATGTTGGCCAATGGTGCCGGTGCCTAGAATGACCATGGTTTTTTCCGACAGGGCGCTGTAATGATGCTGGTACCATTCTGCGGCTTGTTGCTGCGTCTGATACCGTGCAAAATGACGCTGGTGGCTGATCAGATAACCCAGCACATACTCACTGATCAACTGGCCAAAGAGGCCGCGGATATTGGTCAGACGGTAGTCGGTGCGTAGGCCTGGCTGCGTCAGCGCATCAATCCCGGCATAGGTGGACTGCATCCAGTCCAGCTTCGAACAGTGTGCCAGTTGCTTGGTCATCAGCGGCGGATCGGCCAGGATCAGCGTTGCATCCTGCAGATTTTCAGTGATCTTCAGTTCAGGAAGGTTTTCTTTTTCAATCAGTTGCCTGTAAAGATCGGCTCGGCGGGAAATGATACAGAGCTGGTGCATGTGGCTTTTCCTTTTGCGCTGGCGGGTTATCAAGTAAAATTCAGTGAACCTTTTCAGACAGATTATCCCATGCTTAAAAATCCAATTCAGCTTCGCTTAGAAAAATTTGAATCCTGGCAATACCTGACCTTTATGGCTTCCTTGTGTGAACGGATGTATCCCAATTACGCTCTGTTCTGCCAGGAGACGGAATTTGCTGATCCGCAGCCTTACCGTTTGATCCTCGACAGCGTCTGGGAAATCCTGACGGTGAAGAATGCCAAAATCAATTTTGAGCGGCAGTTGGAGAAGCTGGAAGATATGGTACCGGCAGCGGATGACTTCGACCTTTACGCGGTGAATCCTGCAATTGATGCCTGTGTGGCGCTGTCGGATTTATTGCATGCCCTGCTGGATCGCGATCAGATCCCTGAAATTGCATTGAGCATCAGTGCGTTGTCGGTGGAAACCGTCGCCAATCTGGAAGAAGCGCAAAGCGGCGAAGCCATCACCAATGAAAATCAGAAAGATAACCCGGCAGTTTGTGAAGAGTGGGATGTGCAGTGGGCGATTTATCGTGCCCTGAAAGAAGCGGAAAGTCGCGATATTGAGCTGATTAAGAGTCTGCGCAAAGAATTGCGTGATCCTTGTGTCAGCAATATCGGAATTGAGCTCTGAAGCTGAACCTGATGAAAACGGCAGGCCTGATTGCCTGCCGTTTCTGATGCGTGTTATTGCGGGGATTCGTCGTCCTCATCCCGGTTTTCGATAACGTTGTGCTTTTTCTTCCAGCGTTCCCAGCGTTGAAACGCCAGTTGCTGCATGTCGGTACTGGTGTCTGCCTCATCCACGATTTCCTCGCCGACCAGGCTTTCAAAGATATCTTCCAGGGTCACCAGGCCCAATACAGTGCCGTATTCGTCGACAACCAGTGCCAGCTGCGCACGCTCTTTCATCAGTTTTTCAAACGCAATAGGCACGGTATCCAGATTCAGCACCACAGGTAACGGGCGCATCATCTCATTGAGCGTCATATTGCCCCGGCCACTCTGGCTTTCGGCAAAGAGCTCCAGCCGATGGGCGAAGCCCAGAATATTGTCTTTGCTGCCGCGGTATACCAGCGGACGGGAAAACGGACTGTCTTTGGCTGTCGCCAGAAACTCATTAATCGTCATCGTTTCCTCTACCCGGAACAGTACCGGGCGCGGGGTCATGATCTTCGTGACGCTGACATCGCAAAACTGCAGCAGGTTATGCATGATTTTCGACTCACCCTCTGCCAGCTCGCCGGACTCTTTCGCCAGCATCGCCATGGCAGACAGCTCGTCCCGCAGTTTTGGCGGCTGATGGCCCCGGGACAGTCGGCGGGTAATTTGCTCCGACACCCAGACAAAAGGACGCAGCAACAAGACCATCCAGAACAGCATCCGGGCAGTGAGTGGTGCCAGCTGACGCCAGTAAGTTGCACCAATGGTCTTTGGAATAATTTCAGACAGCAGCAAAATGCCCACGGTCAGAGCCGCCGAGAACACCCCCAGCCACTGGCTGCCAAACACGACGGCCGCCTGCGCACCGGCTGTCGCTGCGCCAATGGTGTGTGCAATGGTGTTTAAGGTCAGAATTGAGGCCAGCGGCCGGTCAATATTGTCTTTCAGTGCAGCCAGTTTGTCTGCCATGGGGTGTTCCTGCTGACGCAGGGTACCGACATAACTGGGGGAGATACTGAGCAGAACCGCCTCAAGGATGGAACAAACAAACGAAATACCAATCGCAATTGCGATATAAATGGTCAGAAGTATCATGCGCTTTTATAAGCTCTCAATGGAATAACAACTTAATATACCTGGTCACTTCAGCGTCGGACTTCAGTATCCGGGCATCGGTTCGGTTGAAGCGCATCATCTTATCTCATGATGTACTCGCCCGGATGATGCAATGCAAAAAATAAAAGCAATGTCCTTTGTTTGCTTCGTTGCCCTGGTTCTCTCATCGTGTGCATTCACGCGCCCTGACATCATCGTTTGTCAGCGGATTGTTGTACTTTTCGTGAGTCAAACCACCCGCAACCGTCCTGATTTCCTGAGGTGACTTGGGAGTATAGATTGGTGCTTTCTGGCGCAAAAGCAACCAGCGCTTTCTTCAGGATAGTAACAATTTGTGAACTTGCGCTCAGTTTATGGTTAAAGAGACCGCAGGCGACCACAGGAAAGTGGACAAACCTTTGCCACATGGGCTTCTTTTGAATTAGAGTGGAATGCGTCTGAAGAAAAACCTTAGAAGGGAACCCGAATGAACAAGACCCAACTGATTGACCTGATTGCTGAACAAGCGGACCTGACGAAAGCGCAAGCAAAAGATGCGCTGGAATCAACTCTGGGCGGCATCACCGAAGCACTGAAATCCGGTGACCAGGTTCAACTTATTGGCTTTGGTACATTTAAAGTAAATCACCGTGCAGCACGTACTGGCCGTAACCCACAGACGGGTAAAGAAATCCAGATCGCTGCAGCAAACGTACCAGCTTTCGTAGCGGGTAAAGCGCTGAAAGACTCTGTAAAATAATTTGAACTCCGTCGATGAGCATTCCTCGACGGAGTTTTTTCTTCTATGAAACGAACCTGCCTGATTTTACTGACACTTCTACTTTCTGCCTGTGGGGCCACCCCGCTTTCTCAACATGCCCGTTCTTCTTCTGAGCTTCTGACCGGTGGTCAAGTTGCCGGGGATGCTGCATCTCTGTATTGGGCCAGCTTTCGCCAGTCAAAACCTGAATCTTTATCGGAACGCGTTTGGGTGGGGGAGTATGGCGAGTACCAGACGGATTATCGCTGGCGGGAAGGCCGACTGCGCGAATTGAAGCGGACCGGAACGGCTCTGAAGGATAATACGGTACAGCCATTTGAACTTCATGTGCGCTACGATCAGCACGGCGAAGCTGTTTTCCAGCGTTACAAAGTGGGCGATGCGGTCTATCCGCTATCGGATATACAGCTGAACCAACTGAGTCAGCAAGCTGAACAGGTCATGGATGTGGTGAAATCTCAATCCCGGGATGGGCTGGAACTGGTTCAGGGGATCTGGGATGGTCAGCGATTGATTCGTTGCGATAGTCAGAAAGCGCTGGCTGTTGAATCCCTGCAAACGGCCCTATCGGGGTATGTTGCACTGGTTGGGAAGCCTCAAGGCCCCGGGAAACTGACTGCAGAGACGGTATTGCTGAATCGAACCGCGACTCAGTCCTGCATTGAGCGACCCGTATTGCTGGGAGAAGCGTCCTAAAACGCCCCAGAGAAATATATAACAAAGGCGCCCGAGGGCGCCTTCATTGATTAGACAGAGTTGCTGTCTGTTTATGCCTGTTCGCGGGCAATGGCACGATAGCCAATGTCGTTGCGGCAGAAAGCCCCGTCCCAGTGGATTTGTTTGGCCAGGGCATAAGCGCGCTGCTGGGCTTCAGAGACGGTGACGCCCATCGCTGTGGCACACAGCACACGACCGCCGTTCGTCACGACCTGACCGTCTTTGCTCGCCGTACCGGCATGGAAGACTTTCTCGGCTTCGCCGTCCTGCTGAGGCAGGCCTGAAATCACATCTCCCTTGTTGTACGCCGCCGGGTAGCCACCTGCCGCCAGAACAATGCCAATCGCAGCACGTGGATCCCACTCAGAGGTCACGGTGTCGAGTTTGCCATCCACGGCTGCAAGACACAGTTCGACCAGATCGGATTGCAGACGCAGCATGATCGGCTGAGTTTCCGGATCGCCGAACCGGCAATTGTATTCAATGACTTTCGGCGTGCCGTCGGCCATGATCATCAGACCGGCGTACAGGAAGCCTGTATACGGATTGCCTTCCGCAGCCATGCCTTCAACCGTGGGTTTGATCACTTCATTCATGACGCGCTGGTGGATGTCAGCGGTCACAACCGGTGCCGGAGAATAAGCGCCCATACCGCCGGTATTCGGTCCGGTGTCGCCGTTGCCGACACGCTTGTGGTCCTGACTGGTGGCCATCGGCAGGATGTGCTCACCGTCAACCATGACGATGAAGCTGGCTTCCTCGCCATCCAGAAATTCTTCAATCACCACACGGTGACCCGCTTCACCGAATGCATTGCCTGCCAGCATGTCCCGGACAGCCGCTTCAGCTTCGGCCAGTGTCATGGCGACAATCACGCCTTTACCCGCGGCCAGGCCGTCGGCTTTCACGACGATTGGTGCGCCTTTCTCTTGCAGGTAGGCCAGTGCCGGTTCGATTTCAGTGAAGTTCTGATATTCCGCGGTCGGGATCTGATGACGGGCCAGAAAGTCCTTGGTAAAGGCTTTGGAGCCTTCCAGCTGCGCTGCCGCCTGAGTCGGACCGAAAATCGGCAAGCCTGCCTCACGGAAGGCATCGACGACACCGATCACCAGCGGCGCTTCCGGGCCGACGATGGTCAGTGCGATGTCATTTTCTTTGGCAAATGCAACCAGTGCCGGTATATCTTCCACACCAATCGCGACGTTTTCTAGTTTTGGTTCCAGTGCGGTGCCTGCATTGCCCGGTGCAACGAAAACGGTCTCGACCTGTGCAGACTGCGCCGCTTTCCAACCCAGCGCGTGCTCGCGGCCGCCGTTACCAATCACAAGAATTTTCATGCTCAGTCCTTTACCTCGTGAGATGGAGGAAAGCCCCTGAACGGATCAGAGGCTGAAATACGCAGGAAGGCGCCGCATTGACGCCTTCGGGAAATGTTAGTGACGGAAATGACGCATGCCTGTGAAGACCATCGCCATGCCGTGTTCATCGGCAGCAGCAATGACTTCCTCATCGCGCATCGAACCGCCTGGCTGAATCACACAGGTGATCCCGGCAGCTGCGGCTGCATCAATGCCATCACGGAACGGGAAGAATGCATCAGATGCCATCACACTGCCAGCGACTTCCAGATTTTCATCCGCGGCTTTGATGCCTGCGATTTTCGCAGAATAAACGCGGCTCATCTGGCCCGCGCCCACACCAATGGTCATGTTGCCTTTGGCGTAGACAATCGCATTGGATTTGACGTACTTGGCGACTTTCCAGCAGAACAGCGAATCACGCAGCTCTTCTTCCGTCGGCTGGCGCTTGGAAACGACTTTCAGATCGCTCAGATCCACCATGCCCTGATCGCGGTCCTGAACCAGCAGACCGCCGTTGACGCGTTTGACATCAAACCCTGTGGTTTTGCTGTCCCACTGACCGCATGCCAGCAAGCGCACGTTTTGCTTGGCAGCAACGACTGCTGCTGCTTCAGCGCTGACGCTTGGTGCAATAATCACTTCAACGAACTGGCGCTCAATCATCGCTTTGGCGGTTTCAGCATCTAGTTCGCCATTGAAGGCGATGATGCCGCCAAACGCAGACGTTGGGTCGGTTTGATAGGCACGGTCATACGCTTCCAGCAGATTTGCACCCAGCGCGACCCCACAAGGGTTGGCGTGTTTCACGATCACACAGGCTGGCTGGTCGAATTCTTTGACACACTCCAATGCGGCATCGGTATCGGCAATGTTGTTGTAAGACAATGCTTTGCCTTGCAATTGGCGAGCGGTTGCCACAGAGGCTTCTTCCGGTTGCGCTTCAACATAGAACGCAGCATCCTGATGGCTGTTCTCGCCATAACGCATGTCTTGCTTCTTGATGAACTGCTGATTGAAGGTGCGCGGGAATTTCGACGTGTCGTCGCCTTCTTTGTTGTCGCCGTAAGAAGGAACCATGGTGCCGAAATAGTTGGCAATCATGCCGTCGTAAGCGGCAGTGTGCTCGAAAGCTGCAATGGCCAGATCGAAGCGGGTTGCATGGGTCAGAGAGCCGTCATTACCAGCCATCTCAGCCAGCACACGGTCGTAGTCGTGTGCATTGACCACAATGGTCACGTCTTTGTGGTTTTTTGCCGCGCTGCGGACCATGGTCGGGCCGCCGATATCAATGTTTTCGACGGCATCTTCCAGCGTACAGCCTGGCTTGGCGACGGTGGCCGCGAACGGATAGAGGTTCACAACAACCATATCAATCGGTGCAATGCCGTGCGTTTCCATGATCGCATCGTCCTGACCGCGGCGGCCAAGGACGCCCCCATGGACTTTCGGGTGCAGGGTTTTCACACGGCCATCCATCATTTCCGGAAAGCCGGTATAATCGGATACTTCAGTGACCTGAATGCCGCTGTCAGCCAGCAGACGGGCCGTGCCGCCGGTGGACAGGATATCAACGCCACGGTTGGCAAGAGCTTGTGCGAATTCAACAATTCCCGTTTTGTCTGATACGCTGATCAGAGCACGGCGAATAGGACGAGCGTTTTCCATTGCTACCATCTCTTTGATTGCGGTGAATTATTTGCCAAAAGCTGACCGGACAGATGGCGGTTGCCTTTGGCAAATAGCCTCACACGGTAATGTGGGATGGGAGGATGTGATGGCGCGTATTTTACATGATTCTCCGTGTTGCGCAAACGTTTGCCTTTGGTGTTTTCTGTCGTATCCAGGGCTACGATTCAGCATGGAGGGTCTGCACATCATGGGGCAATATGGCTAGGTACTTGATTGGACAGCTGGCAAAGCTGTGCGAGGTCAGCAGTGATACGCTGCGGTTTTATGAAAAAAACGGTTTGCTGGTGCCCGGTGAGCGTAGTGACAGTGGTTACCGGCTATACAGCGAAGAAGACCTGTCGCGGGTTCACTTTATTCTCAGGGCCAAAGCGATTGGCCTGAGTCTGGACGAAATCCGGGAGCTGCTGGCGATCCGGGTCGAAGCGGATCAGCACTCCTGTGCCGAGGTGAAAGCGATCACACAGGCCAAACTGGAAGACATCGACAGTAAACTGGCGGAGCTGAAGCGTATCCGTAATGCACTGAAAAAACTCAATGATGCCTGTTGCGGTGAAGACAATGACAATGCAAGTCATTGCTCAATTCTGGAAGCCCTCGCAGATGAACCGCATTGATCACAGTGTCCGGCTGAGAAAGATGTATGCGCTGTCAGGGAACTGTGATAGCGTGAGGAATCCAGCTTTTTCAGGATAAGGACTATCATGCTGAACAATAACGAATATTTTGATGGAAATGTGAAATCCATCGGTTTTGAATCCCAGGGCGATCGCAGCAGTGTCGGCGTGATGCAGCCGGGTGTTTATACGTTTTCAACGGCCGCCCCGGAGCGGATGACCGTGGTCAAAGGCGCGATTTCGGTCAAACTGCCGGGCCATGTGGATTGGGAAACCTACAACGCCGGTGACGATTTTGAAGTCCCGGGCGACGCTTCATTTGAGGTACAGATCCAAGTCACCACAGCCTACCTGTGTGACTACCTGTAAGTCAGGGGCTTCCCGCAATGACTGACACGGGATGTGCCCAGCGCGCATCCCATGTACCCCTCCGATTTCCAGAAGTCACTGTTCGTGACGGATGCATTGTCATCCGAATGAAGCTGAAATTTTCCGGGTGGCGATCCTTGAATGTACTCAAGGCCATCAGCAAGTGGATCACATCGAGCTGTCACGCTTCAGGTATTTGAATGGCGACGGTCCAGTCTTGATAGTGATCTTTATCACTTCTTGTTTTTTGTTTGAATCGTGAAATAAAGACGCTGTCTCGAGGTTTCGTCACGCTCAATTCGATTGGTAGAAAAATTACATTGGAGAGTTGAATTCAGTGTGCGAATGAGTGAGGTCAATTCGAACGGATTCGGGCTGGGAAACTGCTGGCAGCAGAATAACGCTGAAATGGCTGAGCGCTGAGGAAGGGCTGCTTGATCCGTTGATAAAAATCAGAAAGGGGCTCCTGTGTGAACAGGAACCCCTTTCTCTGAACAAAAACAGAAAAGTTCTGCTTAGTTCATACCATACTTTTTCAGTTTCTTACGCAGTGTACCGCGGTTGATGCCCATCATGGTTGCTGCGCGGGTCTGGTTGCCGCGAGTGTATTGCATGATGGTGTCCAGCAAAGGCTGCTCGACTTCTGCCAGTACAAGCTCGTACAGATCATCGACGTCCTGACCGTTCAGCTGGGCGAGATAGTTCTTTAGCGAGGCTTTGACGGAGTCACGCAGAGGCTTCTGTGTGATTTGGTCCTGAGAAGTGACAGTAGTCACTGTAAGTGCTTCGGAAGTCAGATTTTGTTCGAACATATTCTGTAAGCTCTTCTGGTATTTATGCAACGTTGTCGAAGTAGCCTTGCAGCGCATCGAGCTGCTGTTGGGCATCCTCGAGTGCGTTGAAGGTCCGGCGGAAATCACCTGCAGAAGCCTGTTCTTTGAGGTACCAAGACACGTGTTTGCGTGCAATGCGTAACCCCTGGTACTCCCCGTAAAAGGCGTGGAGTGCCTGAACGTGCTCCATCAAAATGCTGCGCACTTCCTCCAGGGAAGGAGCAGGCAAGTGTTCACCGGTTGTTAAATAGTGGTGGATTTCGCGAAAAATCCACGGCCGTCCCTGCGCTGGGCGGCCAATCATCAAGGCATCAGCCCCGGTATATTCCAGGACGAAGCGTGCTTTTTCCGGCGAGTCGATATCACCGTTCGCAATCACAGGAATCGACACCGCCTGCTTTGCTGCCTTGATGTATTCGTATTCCGCTTCCCCTTTGTACATGCAGGCTTTGGTTCTGCCATGCAGCGCCAGTGCCTGAATGCCGCAATGTTCAGCGAGCTGTGCGATTTCGACACAGTTTCGGTTCTCTGTATCCCAGCCGGTCCGTGTTTTGAGCGTCACAGGGACGTCCACGGCGTTGACCACGGCTTTGAGGATATCCTCAATCAGGTCCGGGTACTGCAGCAGGGCAGAGCCAGCCAGGCGCTTGTTCACCTTCTTCGCCGGGCAACCCATGTTGATGTCGATGATCTGAGCACCGTGCGCCACACTAAAGCGGGCTGCATCGGCCATTTGCTGGGGATCAGCCCCGGCAATCTGAACCGAACGGAGACCGGATTCACCTTCATGAACCATACGGTTGAGCGACTTGGCCGTGTTCCAAACGTCTGGATTGGCAGACATCATTTCGCTGACAGCCATCCCTGCACCATGGCGCAGGCACAACTCCCGAAACGGACGATCGGTCACCCCTGCCATTGGGGCAACAATTAACGGGTTGTCTAATTGATAAGGACCGATCTTCAACGTCTGTTCCTGACTATGCCAGTAAGGGCGCGCATTTTACGCATTTTTTGTGGTGCTGAAAAGGCCAATATTTGAGCATCCCTGAATTGCCGGGGAAAAGACCATGGAATTCAGTTAATTGCTCAGAAATTGGTCAATGGACAAATTTGTCCGATCAGGCTTTTTGGCCTGAAATCCGGCACCATTCCTCGCGGGCTGCGATGGGATCTAAACGCAGTTCATCACGGTAATGACTGGCCACATCTTCAGCCTGAGATTCCAGAACACCGGAAATGGCAAGCAGACCTTCGTCTTTCACCAGACTTTTGATCACTGGCGATAGCTCCCGCAGCGGACCTGCCAAAATGTTGGCAACCACCACGTCAGCCTGCAGGTTTTCAGGTTGATCCTGAGGCAGGTAGAGTTCCAGATGATCGGCCACGCCATTGCGTTCAGCGTTATCGCGCGAAGCCAGAATGGCTTGTGGGTCGATATCGATCCCGATCACTTTGGCTGCGCCCAGTTTCAGGGCTGCGATCGCCAGGATGCCGGAGCCACAGCCGAAATCAATCACGGTTTTGCCAGTCAGATCCTGACCGTCCAGCCACTCCAGACACAGCGAAGTGGTCGGGTGGGTGCCCGTTCCGAAGGCCAGACCCGGATCCAGCAGTACGTTGACTGCACCCGGCTCTGGGGCTTCACGCCAGCTCGGACAAATCCACAGGCGGCGACCGAACTTCATCGGGTGGAAGTTATCCATCCACTCGCGTTCCCAGTCTTTGTCTTCCAGTTGCTCAACCTTGTAAGCGAAATCGTCTGCCAGCAGCGGACTGGATTTCAGCAGGCTGAGGACCATGTCCATGTCGCTTTCTGCATCGTACAGGCCCACCACATCGGTATCGCCCCACAGGCGGGTTTCGCCCGGCAGTGGTTCAAAAACAGGGGTGTCCTGTGCATCGAGAAAGGTGACCGACAGCGCGCCGGTTTCATCCATCAGCAAGTCGCCAATGGCTTCTGCATTGGCGGCAGTGGCATTCAGTTTCAGTTGAATCCAAGGCATGATTAAATTCGCTTTCAAAGGGACTTTGACATAAGGCCGCGGAGTTTAGCACGAAAAGTAGTCAGCTCGCATCTGCTTCCTGTCGCGTACAGCAGGAGATCCTGACGTCAGCATCAAAAATAGCACCCGAAGGTGCTATTGGATCAGTGTGTCGTGATTTCTGTCTGGTTTTGCTCTGCTGGGGCCTGTTTGGGCCACAGATAGCTGCCGGCAATGAAACTGATCAGCCCGACCAGCAGAGTCGGCACGATGGCATGAACACCCGCCAGGTCCGGTTTGAGCAACAGCAGCGTCATGTAGCATCCCAGCCCGCTTAGCATCGATGCAAATGCCCCGCCAGCAGAGGCTTTTTGCCAGTAGAGACCCAGCACCAGCGGCCACAGGAAAACTGCCTGCATCCCACCAAAGGCCAGCAGGTTCAGCCAGATGATCATGTCGGGCGGGTTGGTTGCGGCGATGAACACCAGAACTGAAAAGATTCCGGTCACCCACAACGACAGTTTGGGTAAGCGGCTTTCGATTTCTGGGGCTTCGGCTGCCTTGGGACTGAGGTAATTCAGGTAGAGATCTTTCAGCAAAGTGGCAGAGGCCTGAATCAGCTGGGAATCAATGGTCGACATGATGGCCGCCATCGGACCGGCAAGGAAAATCCCGGCCACCACTGGCGGCAGAACGGTCATCATCAGGGTCGGCATGATCTGATCCGGGGTGGCAATATCCGGAACAATCGCCCGGCCCAGTGCGCCGGCCAGATGCATACCCAGCATCAGAAAGGCCACCATGACAGTGCTGATCACCATACCCCGATGCAGGGATCGGCTGTCTTTGTACGACATACAACGCACCGCGGCATGGGGCAGACCTATCACGCCGAAACACACCAGGATCCAGAAACTGAGCATAAAGGGTTGCGATAAAAAGTTGTCCGGCCCGTAAGGTGTTACCAGTGCCGGATCGATCTGATGCAGCGTGGTCACCAGCCCGCCGATGCTACCGCCAGCGTGAATAATACCGGCCAGTAATGCCAGGGTGCCGATGATCATCATGATGCCCTGCAGGGTGTCGGTCATGACCACAGCCCGGAACCCGCCAATGGTGGTGTAAAGGCCCACTGTGACAGCAAAGATCATCAGTCCTTGCGCATAAGACAGTCCGGTGACGGTTTGCAGCAAGCGGGCTCCGCCGACAAACTGCACCACCATGGTGCCAAAAAATGCCAGCAGCAAAGCCAGCGAGGCGAAGATCACCACACCCCGGTGCTGATAGCGGGCATACAGCATGTCATTCAGTGTCAGGGCGTTGTGCTTGCGGGCTTCGATCGCAAACTTTTTCCCCAGCACCCCGAGCGTCAGCCAGGCGGCAGGCAACTGAATCATTGCCAGTAACACCCAGCCCAGGCCCATTTGATAGGCAGCCCCCGGACCACCAATGAAAGAACTGGCGCTGGCATAGGTGGCCGCCAGTGTCATGGCCAGCACGAAGCCGCCCATACTGCGGCTGCCCAGCAGGTACTCGCTTAAAAAACCACTGTCTTGCTGTGTCCGGCGACGAGTGAACAGTGCCAGCGCAAAAACGGCAGCGAGATACAGGACGAGGGGGAGCAGCAGTTGACTATGCATGGTCATCCTCCGTATCCGCAGACAGCGGCATGTCCTGATAAATGAATTTCACCATGAGTGCGCACAGCAATGTAAAGAGAGCCGGTCCGACAATGCAGGCGAGCACAAACCACAGCGGCAGGCCCCAGTACAGCTCTGGCAGGATGTCCTGAGCAGGTTCAGGGGCAACGTAATAGGCAGTGCAGTACCACCACAGAAAATAGGCGACAGCCAGTCCCAGTGCCCATCTGGCTTCTTTGTGCGCCTGACGGTATCGGGTGGAAAGGGTTTTCATACTGAAATTCCGCTCAGTCGGTGTATCACACAGAACGACGTCGAAATGGTGCCGAAATCGTTCTAAAACGAAGAAAAAGAAGGGTATTGTGACAAATGATATTCGTTTGCACCAGATGCAGATGAAAGGACCGGAAGAAATAAAAAGGCTGCCGAGCGGCAGCCTTGATTCAGTGCTGAAAGCGGGATTGCAATTATTGCAGGCCCAGTTTCTTCTCCAGATAGTGGATGTTTGCGCCACCGTGCTGGAAGTTCTCGTCTGCCATGATGTCTTTCTGCAGCGGAACGTTGGTCTTGATGCCGTCGATGATCATCTCGTTCAGGGCATTGCGCATCCGCGAAATGGCCACGTCACGGTTTTCACCAAAAGCGATCAGCTTACCGATCATTGAATCGTAGTGCGGCGGAACCGTGTAGCCCGTGTAGATATGGGATTCCCAACGGATACCCATGCCACCTGGCGCGTGAAAACGTTCGATCTTGCCCGGAGATGGCAGGAAGCGCACTGGATCTTCAGCGTTGATACGACACTCGATGGCATGGCCACGCAGGTGAATGTCGCTCTGGCTGAAAGACAGTGGCTGACCGGCTGCAATCCGCAGCTGCTCTTTGATCAGGTCAACGCCGGTCACCATTTCAGTCACAGGGTGTTCTACCTGAATCCGGGTGTTCATCTCAATGAAGTAGAACTCACCGTTTTCGTACAGGAACTCGAATGTACCTGCACCGCGGTAGCCGATTTCAACACATGCACGGGTACAACGCTCACCGATGTACTTCCGCATTTCTTCGGTGATGCCCGGTGCCGGTGCTTCTTCAACCACTTTCTGGTGACGACGCTGCATTGAACAGTCACGTTCACCCAGATGGATGGCGCCGCCCTGGCCGTCAGCCAGAACCTGAACTTCGATATGGCGTGGGTTTTCCAGGAATTTCTCCATGTACACCATGTCGTTGCTGAAAGCCGCTTTGGATTCCGCGCGGGTCATGGCGATGGACTGGATCAGATCCGCTTCTTTGCGAACCACACGCATACCACGGCCGCCGCCGCCACCGGATGCTTTGATGATCACCGGATAACCGATGCGTTTCGCGATTGCTTTGTTCTTCGCTTCATCGTTGCCCAGCGGGCCGTCGGAACCTGGAACACAAGGCACGCCTGCTTTCTTCATGGCGTTGATTGCAGAAACTTTGTCACCCATCAGGCGAATGGTTTCCGCTTTCGGACCCACGAAGATGAAGCCGGAGCGCTCAACCTGCTCAGCAAAGTCTGCATTCTCAGACAGGAAGCCGTAACCTGGGTGAATGGCAATTGCGCCAGTCACTTCAGCCGCACTGATGATGCGCGGAATGTTCAGGTAACTGTCGGTGCCTTTTGCCGGACCGATACAGATAGACTCGTCAGCCAGCAGAACGTGTTTCAGATCGCGATCCGCTGTGGAGTGCACAGCGACCGTTTTGATCCCCAGCTCTTTACAGGCACGCAGGATACGCAGAGCGATTTCGCCGCGGTTTGCTATGACTACTTTATCTAACATAAGCGCCTCTGTTACTCGATGATAACGAGAGGTTGATCGAACTCAATCGGATCACCATTTTCAGCCAGAACAGCAACAACAGTACCGGCTTTATCGGCTTCGATCTGGTTCATCATTTTCATGGCTTCAACGATGCACAGGGTATCGCCGACTTTCACGCTCTGACCAACTTCAACAAATGGTTTCGCTTCCGGGCTTGGCGAACGGTAGAAAGTACCGACCATAGGTGACAGCACTTTGTGACCCGCAGGCTCAGCGACTGCAGGCGCTGCTTCTGCAGCTGGTGCAGGCGCCGCCGCAGGAGCAGGCGCTGCAACAGGGGCAGGGGCCGCGGCGTAAACCTGTGCTGGCGCAGGGGCTGCAGCAGTGGTACGGCTGATGCGTACGGATTCTTCACCTTCAGAGATTTCCAGCTCAGAAATGCCAGACTCTTCTACCAGTTCGATAAGTTTCTTGATCTTGCGAATATCCATGTATCTATACTCTTCTATTTGTTCATTGAGCATTCTGAAGGCGGCGCACTGCTGCCTCCAGGGCGAATTCATAACCATCCGGACCCAAGCCGCAAATCACGCCTACGGCCTTGTCAGACAGGTAGGAGTGATGCCGGAATGGTTCACGGGCATGTACGTTAGACAAATGTATTTCAATAAACGGTATCGCCACGCCCAGCAGCGCGTCGCGAATGGCAACGCTGGTGTGGGTGTAGGCCGCCGGGTTGATGAGGATAAAATCCACCTTGCCATGTGCCTGGTGAATGGCCTCGATCAGTTCGTGTTCTGCATTTGACTGCAGATGGTCCAGTGTCACGCCCAGTTTTGCGGCTTTGGCGGTCAGGTTTGCGACAATCTGATCCAGCGTATGCTGGCCATAGTGGCCGGGCTCTCGCAGTCCCAGCAGATTCAGATTGGGTCCGTTCAGCAATAAAATGCGGTATTGTGTCGACATATTCAGTTATCTATACCCGTTCTTGGTCTTTTCTTACCGAATCAAGTATCAAAGCACTAAAAAACTGTGACTTTGCTTCCTTTCATGCAAGCCTGCACGGCTTAAAACCTGATTGTTGCTCAATTATAGAGAATTCAGCGCAATTCGCAGCAAAATACTGGTCTAATCAGCACATTTTTGACCTTACACTTGTACGCGAACGGTTGGTATTACTGCATCTTGGGCTGATTTTCACCGCTGGTTCAGGCAGATAGCGGCCAATGAGCAACCACTTAGAAGATAAGCGGCTAATCCTGTTGAATCTTAATCGGTTTTACAGAAAATACCGGCAGGATGCAGCAGGTTCCGCCAAGTTTCCATGCAGTTGTTTCAGACAATGAGAAGGGTTGGGAAGTTCCCCGCGGCGGGTTTTCTGAAATGGGTGACTGACTGCCCATCTTGTTGTCGAGCAGTCAAAAGAAAAAAGCCGCCAGGTGGCGGCTTGAAGATTGCAGTCATTTTGGGTCTGTCAGACCACTTTTTCTTTCTCGGCGATGAGTTTATCCACCACACTTGGATCGGCCAGCGTGGACGTATCACCCAGCGAGCCGGTATCACCGGTTGCGATCTTGCGCAGAATCCGGCGCATGATCTTGCCTGAACGGGTTTTTGGCAGCGCATCAGTCCAGTGCAGGAAATCCGGCGTTGCAATCGGACCGATTTCTTTACGTACCCAGTCTTTGACCTCTTTGTGCAGTTCCGCGGTTGGGACCACGCCATCATTGAGGGTGATGTATGCGTAAATGGCTTGCCCTTTGATGTCGTGCGGGACACCCACAATTGCGGCTTCTGCAATTTTGTCGAAGGCGACCAGCGCCGATTCGATTTCTGCCGTGCCCATCCGGTGACCGGAAATGTTCAGCACGTCATCCACACGGCCGGTGATCCAGTAATAGCCGTCTTCATCGCGACGGGCGCCGTCACCGGTGAAATACATGCCTTTAAAGGTCGAGAAGTAAGTCTGCTCGAAGCGCTCGTGGTCGCCCCACAGTGTCCGCATTTGCCCCGGCCAACTGTCCAGCATCACCAGATTGCCTTCTGTTGCGCCTTCAAGAATATTGCCCATGTTATCCACCAGCGCTGGTTGTACGCCGAAGAACGGACGGGTGGCTGAGCCGGGTTTCAGGGCGGTTGCACCCGGCAGCGGCGTGATCAGAATGCCACCGGTTTCGGTTTGCCACCAGGTATCGACGATCGGGCAACGGCTGTCGCCAATGGTGCGGTGATACCATTCCCAGGCTTCCGGGTTAATGGGTTCACCTACAGAGCCCATAATCCGCAGTGACGTGCGCTGAGTGCCTTGAATGGCTTCATCCCCTTTGGCCATCAGGGCGCGAATGGCGGTTGGTGCTGTATACAGAATATTGACCTGATGTTTGTCGACCACTTCGCTCATGCGGGCGGTGGACGGGTAATTCGGCACACCTTCAAACAGCAGCGTGGTGGCGCCGTTTGCCAGCGGACCGTAAACCAGATAGCTGTGGCCGGTGATCCAGCCCACATCGGCGGTACACCAATAGACTTCACCTTCCTGATAATCGAAGACATATTTGAACGTCATGGTTGCGTAAACCAGATAGCCGCCCGTGGTGTGCAGTACACCTTTTGGCTTCCCGGTGGAGCCCGAGGTATACAGGATAAACAGCGGATCTTCCGCATTCATCGGTTCCGGGTCGCAGTGTGCAGGCACTGCTGCTTTGGCGTCATGCCACCACACATCACGGTTGTTGTCCCATTCGACCGAGTTACCGGTGCGTTTGAAGACAATGACTTTCTCAACACAGTCGACATCCGGATTTTTCAGCGCGTCGTCGACATTCTTTTTCAGGGGAACGTTGCGGCCGCCGCGAACGCCTTCATCGGCAGTCACCACGACTTTGGCTTTTGAATCCGTGATCCGGCCTGCCAGTGCTTCCGGAGAGAAGCCCCCGAAGACGATGGTATGGACTGCACCAATGCGGGTACAGGCCAGCATGGCCACGGCGGCTTCAGCAACCATCGGCATGTACAGGCAGACCACATCGCCTTTCTTCACGCCCTGGGCTTTCAGTGCGTTGGCGAACTGGCACACCTGCAGGTGAAGTTCATTGTACGTCAGCGTGGCATCGTCGCGGGGATCATCGCCTTCCCAGATAATGGCAGGCTGGCTACCACGCGTTGCCAGATGGCGGTCCAGACAGTTTGCCGACACGTTCAGGGTGCCGTCTTCAAACCATTTGATGCTGACATGGCCGGTATCGAAAGAGGTCTGTTTGATGGTGTTGTACGGCGTCATCCAGTCAACAATGTTGCCGTGCTCGCGCCAGAAGGCTTCGGGGTCGGTGACAGACTGCTGATACATGTCGCGGTATTGCTCTTCCGTGATATGAGCCCGCGCAGCAATCTGCGGGTTGACAGGGTAAACGTGAACCTCACTCATTGTACTCTCCTTGTGTTTCCGTCATCGTCCTGTGCGGACCGGATCAATCAATACTTCTGCCACTAACTTGTGCCAGATTCATCACTTCCTCAATTAGACTTTAGGATGAGTGTGCGCAGTCTTCGTTTTTTCTGATGGCTTACATTGAGTTACATCACGCCATCATGTGCTGGTTGGAGGAGTGAGCCGTAATGTTGCGGCAGGTGCCATAACTGACACTGGACCCCGGATCATCCCGGGGAGATCAGGGCCGGTAAATCGCCGTGTTTCAGCCGGACGTAAATCAGTGCGGCAGTAATGCTGTCCTGCAGCGCATCATGGCGTTCAGTGGGGGGTAAATCCAGATGGCGGCTGATCGCCTCCAGACTGAGATCGTAGCAGGTATTGGGTAACTGGCGTTCGAGCTGCGCATGGTACAGATGGCTGACCTCAATCAGTTTATTGGGCAGCGCAAAGCCGAACATCTGCCGGAAGTACCGGTCCAGAATCGTTTTGTCATAGCGGATGTGATAGCCCACCAAAGGTCGGTTACCGATAAAATCCAGCAGTTGGGTCAGGGCTTCACGGGCATCCAGCCCATGCCGGAGATCCTGATGCCGCATTTTGTGAATCGTCACCGATCCGGCATCCAGGCTGTCTGGCGGGCTCAGGGTCAGGTACAGCGATTCACTGGTCAGAATCCGGTTGGCCTGAATCCGCGTGGCTGCAATGGTCACCAGTTCGGCACTTGATGGATCCAGGCTGGTGGTTTCACAGTCGAGCGACACCAGCTCTTCTCCCCGGTAGGGTTCAAAGAGTTTTTTCACAGAATGATGGCGAAACTTGTACTGATACCACCAGCGACGAAAAATATTCATGATGATTCGGGGGCCTCCGGCGATTAGTCTCTCAGCTGGTAGTGGTAGCTGAGCCATTCCTTGAATTTTTTGACGACGTGCAGGCTGTGGCGCAGCACATCCCGCTCTGCCCGGCTTAAGACAGACAGATCCAACAGGTGTTGCAGCCCGGCCACAGCTTCAGGCTGACCGAGTTGCTGCCGCAGCCGGAGGCGAATAAACAGCTTCAGCGCTTCGCTGAGATTCGAGGCCGTTGCCGGTTCCAGTACGTTGCGTTGTTCCAGTGCCGTCAGGCGGCGAAACGTATTGGTGTCTTCGATGCCATATTCGAGTGCCAGCGTCCGCACGCCATGCACAATGGGAAAAATGCCGCCGCGTTTGATGTCCGGACCCTGTTTACTGCGCTTGATGTTGCCAAACAGGGTCAGCGGGACGCTGAACTGGATCGCCGGACGGGCGAAGGTTGCCAGGAGGAGTTCCTGACCGGCCAGGTGCTGCTGCAAGGTGTCCCGAACCGGTCGCAGCAGGTGCGTCTGTCCCGCCACGGCTTGGGCATCCGACAAAATAGCCAGGGTCATCATGGCCTGCTCGTCACCCTGTTCACAGCAGGTCCGGATGCGTTTTTGCCAGCCGGAGACGCTGTGAACCCAGTCCGGGTTGTTCACCATGACTTTTCCGGGACAGGGCGGGTAGCCCAACTGACACAGGGTGTGGCTGAGCTGTTCCATCACCTCTAGCTGCTCGGGCCATTCGATACCATCGGCCAGAATCAGGGCGTTGTCCTGATCGGTTTTCAGAATTTGCTCGCCCCGGCCTTCGGAACCCAGCACCAGCAGACAGCATTGATCCTGCCAGATTTCAGGCACAATCAACTGAAACGCTTTCTCGATGATTTGTTCATTCACGCTGGCAATCAGTTCCATGACAAAGCGGGTGTGAATGCCGTTGTTGAATAAAGTTTGTACCAGAGACGACTGGCTTTCGGCAGCCACCGCCAGTTCCTCAATGCGGGTGGCCCGGGCAATGCGCAGAGTGAGCACGTGCGAGTGCGTTGAAAAGAGGCTCAGCACCTGCGTCATGTCCAGCATGCCGGCAATGTTGCCCTGATGGGTGATCAGCACCCGTTTGACCCGGTGCCGGGTCATCGCAATCATGGCATTGAACAGATAGTCGTCCAGCGCAATGCTGATGACCGGTGTGGTGGCGATCTGGCTGATGGGCGTGCTGGTGGCTTTCCCCGCCAGCATCACGGCATGAAGCAGATCGGTGCGGGTCACGATGCCAAACGATGTTTTGTTGGCGTCTTGCATCTGAATAAAAGCAGCGTCGCAGCTTTCCAGACGCATCTGGGTTGTGGCAGTGTGCAAATCGGTTTCGGGCTCCAGCACCAGACAGGGCTGGATGTTGTCAGTCCGGATGCGGGTCAGGATAAATTCGGCCAGATTCTGCTGACGCTGTGCCTGATCCAGCAGTTGCTGGCGAATCGCCAGATTACTGTCGAAATAGGCGGCAAACTCTGGATTCTGGTGGTACAGCTCAGAAAACAGGGATTGGGGCAGCAGATAGCACAGGGTATCTTCGATGGCGCGATACTGATGACGACTGTGGCCGCTGAGTTGGGCGCGGACGTCGAACAGATCGTCTGTCGTGTAATGGGCAAAATGTTCCTGCCGGTCTGCCGAAGTCTCTTCAACACTGCCTTTCATAATGATGTGCAGCGACTGGCAGAGATCCCCGGCCCGGATAATCACATCTCCGGCTCTGAAATAAGCCACATCCAATGCCTTCACCAGACGGGATTGCTGTTGGGCATCCAGACGGTCAAAGGGGATCAGTGAAGTGTTGAAGGTTTCCGACATGACGCTCTCGCTTCGTTTCGCCGCTGCACGGGCAGTCTGCGGGATGCCCCGCTTCTGTTAGCAGTGTCGCTCAGCGCCTGGATTTGCTCCAGCCGACTTTAGTCTATGGGGGCTCGTTGTGTAGCGGAGCGTCAACGGCTTCCCGCAGTATTTCATGACAATCCGGCTTTGAGGTTATGTGCTCTGCTGGCATAATTTGCGCTCTTTTCTACAGCAGCAGGATGTTCGGGATGTTCAGAAGTAGCCCGTTTGGCTGGACAGCGCAGTATATGTTCGGTTTTTACTTTAACTATGGTGTGTACTTACCGTTTTGGGCCGTGTGGCTGGATGCGCAAGGCATCCCTGCCGGGGATATCGGCCTGCTGCTGGGACTCGGACTCGGGGTACGCTGTTTTGCCAATATGGTCCTGACTCCGCGCATCCATCGGGTGGAGCACTTGCTGCCAGCATTGCGCTGGCTGGCGCTGAGCAGTTTGATCTGCTGTGCTGCTTTTGTGATGGTCAGCGATAGTCTGATTGCGCTGACGGCGGTGATCGTGCTCTTCAATCTCCTGGTGGGGCCGGTGATCCCACTCTCAGACAGTCTGGCGAATTACTATGCCAAACAAGGCCATTTAGACTATGGTCGAACCCGGCTCTGGGGGTCGATTGCCTTTATCGTGGGCTCAACGATTGCGGGGCTGGCAGCCGCCGAACTGGGAGCGTCGGTGATCCCTTGGGTGGCGATGCTCGGACTGGCAGCCGCCTTGTTGCTTTCCCTGCGACAACCCGCTGTGATGCCAGCCGAAGATGCGGCTGGCCGTCCGGCACGCCCGCCGCTGATGGGATTTCTGAAAGACCGCCGGGTGATGCGTTTCCTGCTGATTGTGGCCTTGCTGCAAGGCAGTCATGCGGCGTATTACAGTTTTAGTGCCATGTACTGGAAGTCAATTGGTTACAGCGAGGCGATCAGCGGCTATTTGTGGAGCTTCAGTGTGGTGGCCGAAATTGCCGTTTTTGCGCTGAGTAAACGCTTGTTCGCGGGCTGGAGTGTGGCGGGCATGTTCCGTCTGGCGGCGGCAGGTGTCCTGCTGCGCTGGGGACTGACGGCGACGATGACAGAGCTGCCGATGTTGGTGCTGACTCAGGCGCTGCATGGGGTGACTTTTGCCGCGGCGCATCTGGCTGCGATTCGCTATATTCAGCATGCCCAGAGCCATCAGATGGTTGCACTGCAGGCGCTCTATAATGCCTTGCCGCTGGGGGCTGTGATGGCCGCGCTGACCACGCTGAGTGGCTGGGGCTACGGCTGGTGGGGCGCCGATGTGTTCTGGCTGATGGCGTTGATGGGCCTGCCCGTGCTGGTGATGAAAATTGATGAAGCACCGGCGGCTCACCCGGCGGGTGCTCAGGAAGTGCTTTAATCTCAAACAACTGGCGGGTCATGGGATGTGACCCGCCGGGCGGATGTCCGCACTGAACTGCGTTACACTGCAGTGCGGGCCGAAGGCCGCCACAAGGATGATATTCAGGGAGATCCGATGGAGCAGGGATGGATAGTAGTGCCGGTCTCACTGGCATATCTGGGTTTATTGTTTTTGATTGCCTGGTACGGCGACAAACACAGTCACTGGATGGCGCGCTGGCGTCCCTGGATTTACAGCCTGTCGATTGCGGTGTACTGCACCTCATGGACGTTTTACGGCACGGTCGGGCAGGCCAGTCGTGATCTCTGGTCCTTCCTGCCCATTTATCTGGCACCGATCCTGGTCTTTACCTTTGGCTGGCGGATATTTGCCCGGCTGATTCTGATCGCCAAGCGCGAGCACATTACCTCCATTGCCGACTTCATTGCAGCCCGGTACGGCAAATCTCAGGGGCTGGCCGTGCTGGTCACACTGATCGCCGTGGCGGGGATCCTGCCTTATATCGCCCTGCAACTGCGGGGGATCACCATGGGGCTGGCGCAGGTCGCACCCCAGCTTGCTCAGAACAGCGGGCTGAACGATGGGGATGTCGCCTGGCTGGTCACACTGGCGCTGGCCGCTTTTACTGTGCTGTTCGGTACCCGGCATCTGGATACTACAGAACATCACCGCGGTATGATGATGGCGGTCGCTTTTGAGTCTCTGGTGAAGTTAGGGGCGTTTTTACTGGTCGGGCTCTTTGTCATGGTGCTGTGGTGGGAAGTCCCGGCGCTGGAACTGAGTCAGATTGAAGCCGCCGTGCTGCCTTCGACTTCGATGAATCCGGGCAGCTTCCTGATCCATACCCTGCTGACGATGACGGCGATCATCTGCCTGCCCCGTCAGTTCCATACCACAGTGGTTGAAAATACCCATGCGCCGGATTTGCACCTCGCGCGCCGGGTCTTCCCGATTTATCTGCTGCTGATGGGGGTATTCGTGATCCCCTTAGCTTTGGCGGGCAATGTACTGTTACCGGGCGTATCTGCCGATACTTACGTGATTAACCTACCGCTGATGCAGGGGGCCGACACCATTGCTTTGCTGGCGTTTCTGGGCGGAACCTCTGCGGCCAGCGGCATGGTGATTGTGTCGACCATCGCGCTGGCGATTATGGCGTCCAACGATCTGGTGCTGCCGCTGCTGCTGCGGCGGCTGCGGGTGTCTGGCCGCAATCATGCTGCATTTTCAGGGTTACTGCTGAATATCCGCCGTGCGCTGATCCTGCTGCTGTTACTGGCTGCCTGGGGCTTTCACGAAGTGCTGGACGAGATTGAATCCCTGTCTGCGATTGGTCTGCTGTCGTTTGCGGCAATTGCTCAGTTTGCGCCAGCGCTGCTCGGAGGGATTTACTGGCGGGAAGGGAACCGCAACGGGGTGTACGCCGGGATGCTGGGCGGCACAGCGCTGTGGGTCATCACCTTGATGAGCCAGACGGGCATGCTGGGGGGCACGGCGGAGACCAACCTGCTGCTCTGGCTGCTGACCCCCCCGTCATTGCCAGTGCTCAACGAACTGACCATTGTGGATTGGGGGATGCTACTGAGTATGACGATCAACGTTGTGCTGTACGTGGTGATCTCCATCGTGACCCGCTCATCCCTGACAGAGCGGTTACAGGCCGCGACTTTTGTGGGCGCGCCAATGCCCGAAGCTGATGATGCGCGCTTGTATCAGGCACGGGTCACTGTTTCTGAACTGGAGTTGCTGGCGGCACGTTTTGTCGGGCGCAAGCGGATGCGCCAGGCGTTCAGCCATTTCGCGCAACAGCATCAGTACAATTTCATGCCTCAGCAGCAGGCACCTGCCAGCCTGATCCGGCATACCGAGCGTGTTCTGGCCGGGGTGTTCGGCGCTTCATCTGCACGTCTGGTCCTGACGTCGGCGTTACAGGGACGGAACATGCAGCTGGAAGAAGTGGCGACCATTGTTGATGAGGCTTCAGAGCTGTTTGATTTCAGCCGTGGTTTGCTGCAGGGGGCGATTGAACACATCAGTCAGGGAATTGCTGTGGTCGATAAGCAACTGCGGCTGGTGGCCTGGAATCAGCGCTATCTGGAACTCTTTTCTTTTCCGCCGGGCCTGATTCAGGTCGGGCGGCCCATCGCAGATGTGATCCGGCACAATGCCCGGCAAGGGTTGTGCGGACCGGGCGATCCAGAGGTCCATGTCGCCAAGCGGGTGAAGCATTTACAACATGGCACCGCGCATACCTCCTCCCGCATCCGTCCGGATGGCCGGGTGATTGAAGTTCAGGGAAATCCCATGCCGGGTGGGGGCTTTGTGATGAGCTTTACCGACATCACCGCGTTCCGTCAGGCGGAAGAGGCGCTGAAAGAAGCCAACGAAAATCTGGAAGCCCGGGTGTTGCAGCGCACAGAAGAGCTGCAACAGTTGAACCGTCAGCTGGTGGCTGCCACGCAGCATGCCGAACAGCAGACACAGTCGAAAAGCCGTTTTCTGGCGGCCGTCAGCCATGATTTGATGCAACCGCTCAATGCCGCCCGGCTGTTTTCATCGTCACTGACGGAAGTGGCAAAAGATGCGGAAAGTACCAAACTCGCCCATCATATTGAAAGCGCGCTGGGTGCTGCGGAAGATCTGATCGGCGATTTGCTGGATGTGTCACGGTTGGAGGCCGGAAAGCTGCAGGTGAATGTGCATGTATTCCCGGTCAGTGACGTGTTCAACAATCTGAAGGCCGAATTCAGCGCACTCGCCAAACAGCAGGGCATCGATTTCGCGGTGGTCGACAGTCAGGCGCTGGTTCATTCTGATCCCAAGCTGCTGCGCCGTGCACTGCAAAATTTCCTGACCAATGCATTCCGGTACAACCCCGGTGGCCGGGTGCTGCTCGGGGTTCGTCGGGCCGGAAGTCAGTTGCGGATCGAAGTCTGGGATAACGGTCCGGGGATCCCTGAAGAGAAACAGGCCCATATTTTTGATGAGTTCACCCGTATCGACCGGGGACGCGGCGATCATGGCCTCGGACTTGGGCTGGCGATTGCCCGGGGGATCAGCCGGGTGCTGGATCATCCGTTGTCACTTCGCTCCTGGCTCGGGGAAGGGACGGTCTTTTCGCTGTCTGTTCGCCGGGGGCAGGCGATTCATCTGCCGAAACTGGAGAGTGAATCAGCTCAGGCTGCACACGCTTTGCCGCTTTCCGGCACACGGGTGCTGTGTGTGGATAATGAAAAAGAGATCCTGATAGGTATGGACCATCTGCTGAGTCGCTGGGGTTGCGAAGTCCGGCTGGCTGAGTCGGTCGAGGCTGCATTAGCCCAGTGCGCGCAGGGGTGGGTACCGGATGTCATCCTCAGTGATTATCATCTGGCCGATCAGGAAACCGGTCTGGATGTGCTGGAACAGTGTGAAAGTAAACTGGGGCGGGTGTTCAACGGCGTGGTCATCAGTGCCGATCGGATGCCAGAAACCCAGCAGACCATCCGGCGGAAAGGTTTTGCCTTTATCAGCAAGCCGGTGAAGCCGCTGAAGCTGCGCTCTTTGCTCAACCAGTATAGCCAGGCAAAAATGAGCTAGAGCCTGTTTGATTCGAGCTCAACCCGCCACGCTCACGCGGGGTCCGCAGGGCAAGGTCGCAGCGAGATGATCTGCCCGGTGTGTGTTCAGTCTGAACTGATGCCGCTTGTCTTTTCGGGGCGTTGCTTGGGTGTTCAGGAGAATCAGGCCGGATAAAAAAGCGGAGCCTTTCGGCTCCGCCAGTGGTCGGGGTTTCCCCCGAGTTTGCGACTGAGTGTTGTGATTGTCGATACTCGGTTTTAGTGACTATGCGCCTCGCCAGCACCTTTCGGATAGCGGATGGACTCGACCAACTCCTGCACATCCTCTGGGACTTCGGCGGTGAATTTATTGACGACAATAGCCACCACGAAGTTCACACACATCCCCAGCGTACCAATCCCCTCAGGGCTGATGCCGAACCACCAGTTGTCTGGGGTGCTGGCTGCCGGGTTGATGAACTTGAAGTAAATGATGTACGCCGCGGTAAACAGGATACCGCTCAGCATCCCGGCAATCGCGCCTTCTTTGTTCATCTTCTTATAGAAGATGCCCATGATAATCGCCGGGAAGAAGGACGATGCAGCCAGACCGAAGGCAAAAGCAACCACCTGTGCCACAAATCCCGGTGGATTGATCCCCAGATAGCCTGCACCAATCACCGCCAGTGCAGCACCAATTCGGGCAGCCCTCAGTTCCTGTTTGTCGGTCATGTTGGGCCTGAATCCTTTCTTGAGCAGGTCATGGGAAACCGAGGTTGAAATCACCAGCAGCAGACCCGCAGCCGTGGACAGTGCCGCCGCCAGACCACCTGCAGCCAGCAGGGCGACAACCCAGTTTGGCAGTTTCGCCAGCTCAGGACTTGCCAGAACGATGATGTCACGGTTGATGTTCATTTCATTACGCTCATCGCCTGAATAGAACATCTTGCCGTCGCCATTTTTGTCTTCCCAGGCCACCAGACCGGTTTTTTCCCAGTTCTTGACCCAGCCCGGTGCCTGTTCAGCGGCAACACCCTGCATATCCGGACCATTAATGGTTTCGAACATATTGATGCGGGCAAAGGCAGCCACGGCAGGCGCGGTGGTGTACAGGAAAGCGATGAACAGCAGTGCCCAGCCGGCAGAGATTCGTGCATCTTTGACGCGAGGTACGGTGAAGAAACGGATGATCACGTGAGGCAGGCCAGCGGTACCCACCATCAGAGCAGCGGTGATGAAGAAGACATCTACCATGCTCTTCGAGCCGTCAATATAGGAGTTGAAGCCCAGTTCAGTACTCAGCCCTTCCAGTTTATCCATCAGATACACATCGGTTCCGCTGATAGTGGAACCAAAGCCGACTTGCGGGAACACGGAGCCTGTTACCATGATGGAGGTGAAGATGGCAGGAACCATGAAGGCGAAAATCAGCACACAGTATTGTGCCACCTGAGTGTAAGTGATCCCTTTCATGCCACCCATGACGGCATAGAAGAACACGATGGCCATCCCGATGATAATCCCGATGTTGATATCAACTTCAAGGAAACGGGCAAACACCACGCCGACGCCCCGCATTTGTCCTGCGACATAAGTGAAGGAAACAAAGATTGCACAGAACACGGCTACCATGCGGGCAGTCCGGGAGTAATAACGATCGCCGATGAAATCCGGGACGGTGAATTTGCCAAATTTACGCAGGTAAGGTGCCAGACACAGCGCAAGCAGGACGTAACCGCCTGTCCAGCCCATCAGGTATACGCCGCCGTCATAACCGGCAAAGGAAATAATCCCGGCCATTGAAATGAAAGAAGCGGCTGACATCCAGTCTGCTGCAGTCGCCATGCCATTCGCGACCGGGTGAACACCGCCGCCTGCGACGTAGAATTCACTGGTGGAGCCCGCGCGGGACCAGATCGCGATCCCGATATAGAGCGCGAAAGACAGACCGACGAGTATGAAGGTCCAGGTTTGAATATCCATGAGTGACGACTCCCTTAATCCTCGTGAACGTTGAACTTACGGTCCAGCGCATTCATTTTGTAGACATAGACGAAAATCAGTGCCACAAAGACATAAATGGACCCTTGCTGTGAAAACCAGAAACCGAGCTTAAAACCGCCCAGATTGAACTGATTGAGGAAATCTACAAACAATACCCCGGCCCCGTATGACACGAGGAACCAGATGGCAAGCAAAGAACCCATAATGGTCAGGTTCTCCTTCCAGTAGGCTTGCGCTTGCTCCTTGGATTCAAACGCCATGGTCATCTCCTTACGATGGTCTGTTATTTTCAGTTAAAGAAATGTTACCTGATGACAATAGCAAGCTTCTTTCTGAGGCACAGTCCAACTTTAGTCGGGCAAAAAACGACCAAAACAGGCTGGGATTGAAGAGGTTAGTGATTTCTGTCAATAAAAATGCAATGTTAAATTGGTGTTAAGTTAGCCAAAAGTATAAGGCGAAGAAGGCACTGAGATTGGTGGGGAAGGTGACTCGAATTCCGGTTTTCCCTTGGCAGAAAAATGCTTTCTCAGTGGATTACACTGGCAAGGCATGGAATTTGTTTACATATAGTTTTCTAAATGTCGCTGTATTTTAGGGCAAAATATAAAAGCGTGTCACTGAACCGAGGGACACAGATAACAACAAGAAAGATGATGAATGGAGGATGAGTGGACGCTATTACAATTAACAGCTTTTTTTTGGTTGGTGCACTCCTGATTGCGTTAAGTGTTCTCCTGAGTCCGGTGTCGTCCCGATTGGGGATCCCGATTCTGCTGGTGTTTCTGGCCGTAGGGATGCTGGCCGGTGAAGACGGGCCGGGTGGCATTTTATTTGATGATTATTCGCTGGCTTATCTGGTCAGTAACCTGGCGCTAGCCGTGATTTTGCTGGACGGCGGGATGAGAACCCGGGTTGCCAGCTTTCGCGTTGCGTTCTGGCCATCGATCACACTGGCGACGGTCGGCGTTGCCATTACAACCGTTCTGACCGGCCTGATGGCGATGTGGCTGTTTGATCTTGCGCCGCTACAGGGCATTTTGGTGGGCGCCATTGTCGGGTCAACTGATGCGGCAGCCGTTTTTTCCTTGCTGAAAGGGCGGAGTCTGAACGAACGGGTCGGTTCGACCCTGGAAATCGAGTCCGGTACCAACGACCCGATGGCCGTCTTTTTAACCGTTACCCTGATTGCTGTGCTGAGCAGTCAGGGAGAAAGCTTCGGTGCCGGGTTTCTTGCGCTGAGTTTTGTCAAACAGTTTGGCATCGGGACCTTGCTGGGGTTGGCCGGCGGCTGGGTCTTGTGGCGGATCATTAATCGCAGCCAGTTACCCGAAGGTCTGTACTCTATTCTGGCTGTCAGCGGCGGCCTAATGATTTTTGCCGTGTCGAACGCGCTGGGCGGCAGCGGTATTTTGTCGATTTATCTCACAGGCCTGCTGCTGGGGAATCGTCCGACCCGCGGTCGTCATGCCATTCTGAACGTGCTGGACGGGATGACCTGGCTCAGCCAGATCGGCATGTTCCTGGTACTGGGTCTGTTGATTACACCATCAAATCTGATGGATATCGCCCTGCCGGGTCTGGCACTGGCCTTTGGTATGATTTTGTTTGCCCGGCCGATATCGGTCTGGATTGGCCTGCTGCCATTTCGCAGTTTCACGGCACGAGAAAAATGGTTTATCTCCTGGGTGGGACTGCGCGGTGCGGTTCCTATCATATTGGCCGTATTCCCGATGATGGCGGGTCTGCCAAATGCACAGCTGTATTTTAACCTGGCATTTTTCGTGGTCATGGTTTCGCTGATCCTTCAGGGCGGAACGCTGACCAAAGCCATGTCGCTGGCCAAAGTCGAGCTCCCGAGCCGGCCGGAGCCGGTGTCGCGCACCGGGGTTGAGATCTTCCCGACCTCGGAGTGGGAGTTGTTCGTTTATCGGATGAAAGCCGACAAATGGTGTATCGGTGAGCCACTACGCAACCTGTTCTTACCGCAAGGCACCCGGATTGCGGCGGTGTTCCGGGGAGAGCAACTGATGCACCCTTCAGGTAGTACGCGGCTGGAGGAAGGGGACACGCTGTGTGTGCTGGCGCAGGAAAAAGATCTGGAAGCGCTGAGTCAGTTGTTCAGTGAAGCGCCGGAAAAAGCCGAACTGGTGCGTTTCTTCGGGGACTTCTTTCTGGATGCAAACGCCCGGCTGGCCGATGTGGCTGTGGCGTACGGTTTGGATCTGGGCGATATCGATCCGGCGTTTACGCTCAAGGATCTGGTGATTCAGCATCTGGGGGTAAATCAGGTGCTGGGGGATAACTTTGAATGGAATGGCCTGTACTGGGTCGTTGCAGACGTGATCGACTGGCAGGTGACCAAAGTGGGTTTACGCCTGCCAGAAGAAGAGGAAGAGAAAAATGACGGACCAGAAGAAGCGTAAGTCTGAACTGATACCAATCAAAGTCAGTCAGTGATCAAAAATAGCGCAGGAAAAATGTTTGAGAACAAGGCAGATTTTTAGATAAGTAGTGATTCTACAATCAAAAAATCTAACGCAGTTATCGAACATTTGAACAAGCTAGGATGACCAGTGATTGACTGCGATTGGTATTATTCGCCTCCGAGTTCGTTGAGCAGGATGACCGCCTGCGTCCGGTTCTTGACACCAAGTTTGCGGAAGATGGCGGTCATATGCGCTTTAATCGTTGCTTCAGAGACATTCAGCTCATAGGCAATCTGCTTGTTGAGCAACCCATCCGATAACATGCACAAAACTTTGTACTGCTGGGGGGTCAGGGTCGCAATCTTGGCCGCCAGCGCATCAATTTCCGGATTATCTTCATCTTCACCAATCCCTGGTGGGAAGTAGGGATCGCCGTCCAGAACCTGATTCAGCGCACTGATCAGCGCCCGCATGTCGCTGGATTTCGGAATGAACCCGAAGGCACCATGATGCCGGACCTGACGGATCACCGAGGCCTCTTCGTTGGCAGAAACCACCACCACAGGCAGTTCAGGATATTGAGCACGGAGCTGGATCAGTCCGGACATTCCATTGGCGCCGGGCATTTTTAAATCCAGCAGCAACAGGTCGACATCCGGCTCTTTTTCAAGCAGTTGTAAGAGGGTTTCAAGGGAATCTGCTTCCAGCAGGTTCGCTTTGCTGACCGCCATATGCACCGATTGAAACAGGGCATTGCGAAACAGCGGGTGGTCATCGGCGATGACAATGGTGTACTGAGCGTCCATGGCATTCGTAGTTTAGTTTTTGTTAACGCTAGCATTGCTCAAATGTCAGATCAATTTGTTCCCCCTCAAGATACGAAGTGGATCCGGTCCTTGGTGCCACTTGAGGGGGATTTTATACTGACAGCGTATGCTCAGGTCAGGGTTGAGCAATCAGTTGGTTTGCCTTGAGGTGATCAAGGAAAGGCTCGGCCCCCACAAATCCGGTCAGGCGTGCTTTCGGTGCCTGATCGCCGTCGGCATGCCAGAAATCCAGTGTCGGCAGACCGAGCACGTTCATTTTTTGCAGCAGTTTGATGTCGTCCGGCGTACTTTGGGTGACATCAGCCTGCAGCAGGACAAAGCGCTGAAGCTGTGGGGCAACTGAAGCATCGTGGAAGGTATATTTATCAAATTCCTTACAGGCGACGCACCAGTCGGCATAGAAATCCAACATTACAGGTTTTCCTTCAGCTTTCGCCTGAGCCAGCGCAGCATCCAGTTCTGCCATATCGGCAACCCGCTGGAAGGTGATGTCCGGGACGGGAGCTGTGACCGCCTGAGAGCCGGACGTCTGGAACACGGTCTGGTAGATCGGCAGCAGCGATCCGAGCAGACCGACAATGGCTACGACGCCCACCAGACTGCTGCGCCAGGAATGGCTCAGACCCTGTTTGACGTGATACAGCCAGCCAAACAGCGAAAGGCCAAACCCGGCCCACAGGAAAGGCATCCATGAATCAGGCAGAATGCGTTCCAGCAGGAAGAGCGGCACGGCCAGCAGCACAAAGCCGAAGAAGGCTTTCACCCGATCCATCCAGGCCCCGGCTTTGGGCAGCAGACGGTTGCCGAACATGGCCACCAGAATCAGCGGAATTCCCATCCCGATGGCCAGCGCATAGAGCGCGACAGCACCGGTAAGTAAGTCCCCACTTTGGGCGACATATATCAGTGCGCCGGACAGCGGTGCCGTGGTGCACGGTGAGCAAACCAGGCCGGAAATGGCCCCCATGGCAAAGACTCCGCCCAACTGGCCGCCTTTTTGCTGGTTACTGAGCTGATTCAGCCAGGTCTGGACGCTGGAGGGCAGTTGCAGGGTATAGGCGCCAAACATCGACAGCGCGAGCAACACGAAGAGCGCACTCAGGCCAATCAGCACATACGGATGCTGCAAGGCGGCCTGAAACTGGAGTCCGGCCGAAGCGACCACTAACCCCAGCACGGTGTAAGTCAGTGCCATGCCCTGAACATAAGTGAATGCGAGGGTCAAGGTCCGGCTGGTGCTGAGCTGGCCGCGTCCGAGGACGATACCAGTCAGAATCGGGTACATCGGCAGGACACATGGGGTGAAGGCCAACCCGATGCCCAGCGCCAGAAACAGCAACGGCGTCCACCACTGTTCTGCCAGTTCACTGGCCAGTTGATCCTGCCGGGACTGCGGGGCAGCGGTGTCCGGACGAGATTGAGTGTCGTTTGCCGGGTTTGTTGCAGTAGCGGCTTGCGCCGCTGGAAGGATCAGGTTGGCTTTGACCGGCTCACTGCTGCCGGGCGGTGTACCTGCAACGGCAAACAGCGGGACTTCACGGGTTTCCGGCGGGTAGCAGAATCCGGCTTTGGCGCAGCCCTGATAGCGGACGGTCAGCGTGCCGTTGTCTCCGGCTTGTTTGATCGGAACGTTCAGTGCCATCGACGCCGGATAAATATTGACCTCGCCAAAAAATTCATCCTTGTAAGGCGTCCCGGCGGGCAGGTGAATCTCACCAACCACAGCATCCTGTGTGGTCACTGAAAACTGATGCTGATACAGGTAATAGCCGGGCTTGACCTGCCAGTCCAGCACCAGTTGATCACCACGCTGATCAAAGTTGAATGCAAACGCCTGATCCACAGGAACAAAGCTGTTCTGGCTCGTATTGTCGGTCAGGCCCGGCAGAGAAAACTCGGCCCGCAACGGCAGGCTGAGCAGCAGGCACGCAAAGACAAACAAACGGGTGATGGGCAAATGTCGCAATATCGTCATCAATTTCGGCTCGTAACAGTAAGGGGCTGGCCGCCTGAAAGCGGACTGCTTTTCAGACGACTATACCTGATTGCTCTATGCCTGTCAGACCGGGGAAACGCGTCAGAGTTTCATATCGGTGTTTTCCTTCACGCAATCATGGGACCGAACACAAAACCGAGTGCGACAGAGGCGGCAATCGTGGTGACGCCGGGCAGGAAGAAGGGATGGTTAAACACCAGATTGCCAATCCGGGTCGAACCGGTGTCATCCATCTCCACGGCTGCCAGCAGGGTCGGATAAGTGGGCAGCACAAAGAGCGCGCTGACCGCCGCAAAGGAGGCAATGGCAGTCAGGGGTGAGACGCCGATAGCCAGCGCTGCGGGCATCAGGGCCGTGGTGGTTGCACCCTGGGAGTACAGTAGCATGGAGGCAAAGAATAGCGTGACTGCCAGCATCCACGGATACTGAGCCAGCAGTTCTCCGGCAACACCTTTGATTTCATCAATATGGCTGGCGACAAATGTATCCCCCAGCCAGGCGACCCCTAACACGCACACGCAGGCGCTCATCCCGGATTTAAAGGTCGCGGCATTAGCGATCTGACCCGCATCAATTTTGGTGAGCAGCACAATCGCCATGGCCGCTGTCAGCATGAAGACCATGATGGCATCGTTCCGGCCCATGGCCGGATCAGGGATCAGGCCAACGGCGTCGGACACCAGCGTGGCATAAATCACGACGGCAGCGATGGCCGTGAGAAAAATAAAGGTGGCCGGTTTGGCACTGGCCGGAATCTGTCGGGTCTGACTGCCCTGAACGTTCACCAGACCTTTTGCAAGTCTGTCCTGATAGACCGGATCATCTTTGAGCTCGCATCCTAAAAAACTGGCGATCATCGCTCCGACCATACAAGCCAGAAACGTACTCGGAATACAAATGGCCAGTAACGTCAGATAACTGATCCCCAAAGGTTCCAGCAACCCGGAAAAGAACACCAGCGCGGCGGAAATGGGGGAGGCGGTGATGGCAATCTGAGAGGCAATCACTGCGATCGACAATGGGCGGGACGGCCGGATCCCTTGTTCTTTCGCGACTTCAGCGATGACGGGCAGGGTCGAGAACGCGGTGTGCCCGGTACCCGCCAGCAGTGTCATGCCGTAAGTCACCATCGGGGCATAGAAGGTGATGCGTTTGGGATGTTTGCGTAAAAAGCATTCCGCCAGATGCACCAGCCAGTCCATGCCCCCGGCCACTTGCATGGCAGCGATGGCGGTGATGACTGACATGATGATCAAAATGACATCAACCGGAATGTGCCCGGCGGGCAGGCCCAGTCCGAGCGACAGCACCAGAACACCGGCGCCACCAGCGAATCCGATGCCGATCCCGCCGATCCGCGCGCCGAGAAAAATAAAAGCCAGTACAACGAACAGTTCAATTCCAATCATGACAACCAACCCCTGCGGTGATGTGATTGAAACCGGGTATTCTCAACGGCTCCTTGTCGGAATCGGTTTCAGTGCAATATTTCTTCACAAATTATTGCGTTCACGATATCACCAAATTCAGGCCGGGAAATTGATTCAGAAAGGTGATCCGGTTAAAAGGCTCCGGTGCTATGGTTGAAAATCAGGGGAATCGCGCCATCATACCCCCTGACTGATTTGATTTATTTTCCTGCCTGACAAAAGGGGTGTTTGTGTTTCCTGTTCTCTTGTTGTTGTTTATTCTGGTCCCCGTGATTGAAATTGCCCTCTTTATTCAGGTTGGCGGTGTGCTGGGATTGTGGACCACCTTATTTCTGGTGCTGCTCACAGCCATCGTCGGCGCATCACTGGTCCGCAGCCAGGGTATTGCGACCCTGATGTCGGTGCAGGATCGGCTCAATCGCGGCGAGTTACCTGCCCAGCAGATTCTGGAAGGTGTCATGCTGGCGGTCGCTGGTGTGTTGCTGCTGACGCCGGGGTTTATGACGGATGCCATGGGGCTGGTCGTATTGCTGCCCGCACCCCGTGCAGCGCTGGCCAAATACCTGATGACTAAAGTGAAAGTGCAGAGCATGCATCAGGGCAGCTTTGGCGGCGGTTTTGGTTCACAAGGCCCGTTTTCTCAGCGCGGTCCGTTTGAACGGGATGAGAACGGAGATATCTTTGACGGCGAGTATGAACGCAAAGACGAAAAAGAGAAAAAAGACAAATCAGACGACGATGATCAGCATCGTCTGCACTGAGTGTTGAATCATCCGACCTTGATGCCCTTTTCTTGCGCATGAAAAGGGTTGTCAGCGTGAGATGGACGACGAATCTGCTGCTTGCGTCTCTGTGACTTTGACATGCTGGCGCCGCAATTGTCTCGCATATACCAAGGCTGCCAGGCCACACAGCACATTTGCGACGGCAATGCCGGTAAACAGCCCTTCAGTACCATTGAGTTGTCCGCCAATCCATGCTGCGGGCAGCAACAGACCAAACAGCCGGATCAGGTTCCACAGCAATGCCTGAAATGACAGGTGCAGGGCATTCAGCGCATTGATCAACTGCATACAGACAGCAAGCAAGCCATAACTGGCTGGCACCAGGATCAGGTAATGCCACAGCTGCGTCTGGACGGCTTCATCCTGACTGAACATGGCGGAGATCGGCCAACTGAGCGGCACCATCATGATGAACACCAGTAACTGAAAGCCGATGGCAAACTTCATGGCAGTAAACAACGCTGTAAACGCCCGCTTGGGCTGCTCTGCACCTAAATTTTGTGCCATGAAGGGCATCAGGGCTGAGCCCAGAGCAATCATCACCAGCATCAGTAACGACTCAATCCGCATCGCGGCACCATAGGCTGCCACAGACGCTGTGCCTTGTGTGGCCAGTAACGTCATGACCAGTGCGTTTGAGAGCGGCGTCAGCGCGTTTGAGAGTCCGGCTGGCGTACCTACGTGCAGAATTTGCCGCCAGTCGGCAAAGATGAGTCGTAAATCCGGGGTTGCCAGTAGTTTTTCACGGACAATCAGCACCCGCAGCGACCAGACCAGCGCGACTGCCCAACTGACCCCACTTGAAATGGCTGCGCCTTGCACGCCCAGCTCGGGAAACGGGCCGAGGCCAAAAATTAACATCGGATCGAGCACGCCATTGATCCCACCAGCCAGCATCATAATTTTTGCCGGAGTTTTGGCATCTCCCGTGGCACGAATGGCACTGTTGCCCGCCATTGGGATCACCAGTAGCGGGATCGCCAGATACCAGACGTTCATGTATTCATGAATGATGGGTAGCAGATTGTCTTCAGCCCCGAGCAGGCGGAACAGCGGGTCAATGGTCAGCAGTCCCAGTGCCGATGCCGCGACCACCAGCAGCACTGCCAGCAGGAGGCCGTGGCTTGAGACCCGAGCTGCGGCCTGTGTGTCACCCCCGCCCAGTAAACGGCCAATGCAGGCGGATAACCCCACCCCGACGCCCATGGTGATCGAGTTCAGGGCAAAAGTGACGGGAAAGGTAAAACTCACGGCCGCCAGGGCCTGAGTGCCCAGCAGCGAGATAAAAAAGGTGTCGACCAGATTGAACATCAGGATCGCGACCATGCCGAACACCATAGGAATGGTCAGGCGTTGTAAAACTTCCGGAATCGGATCGGACAACAAACCGTGTTTATCGGGGCGTTCTGCTTGGGTCATAAGGCTCTCGCATACTTCAGTGCCAGCACACCCTAATGCAAAGAATGTGATCCGGCAAAAAAACTGGCAGAAAAAACAAAAAAATTTCGCGACAGGACTTGGGTTCCAGAAAAACGACCCAACATGTCTAGAGAACAGATTTCGCGAGACGGCAAACTCACCGGCTCGCTTTCATACAAACCTATGGATATTACCAAAATCAGGAGAGACGACCGATGAATATTCGTCCTTTACATGACCGAGTGATCGTTGAGCGCCAGGAAGTTGAATCAAAATCTGCTGGTGGCATCGTTCTGACTGGTTCTGCTGCAGAAAAATCGACCCGCGGTATCGTACTTGCTGTGGGCAAAGGCCGCATTCTGGAGAATGGTTCTGTACAGCCGTTGGACGTGAAAGTTGGTGATACTGTGATTTTCTCAGAAGGTTATGCAACCAAGACCGAGAAGATTGAAGGCAAAGAAGTTCTGATTATGTCTGAAACTGACATCTTGGCAATTGTTGAATAATCCATTCACCTCGAATCAAGAATGAAGAAAGGAAGTTAAACATGGCTGCTAAAGACGTAAAATTTGGTAATGACGCTCGTGTAAAAATGCTGGAAGGTGTAAACGTTCTGGCTGACGCTGTGAAAGTTACTCTGGGCCCGAAAGGCCGTAACGTAGTACTGGACAAGTCGTTCGGTGCACCAACCATCACCAAAGATGGTGTTTCTGTTGCGCGTGAAATTGAACTGGAAGACAAGTTCCAGAACATGGGCGCACAAATGGTCAAAGAAGTTGCTTCTCAGGCGAACGACGCAGCGGGCGACGGTACCACAACGGCAACCGTGCTGGCGCAATCGATCGTCAATGAAGGTCTGAAAGCTGTGGCTGCGGGCATGAACCCGATGGATCTGAAGCGTGGTATCGACAAAGCGGTTATTGCTGCAGTTGAAGAACTGAAAGCCCTGTCTCAGCCTTGTACCGACAGCAAAGCGATTGCTCAGGTGGGTACGATTTCTGCGAACTCTGATGCAACCGTGGGGAACATCATTGCGGAAGCGATGGAAAGAGTGGGCCGCGACGGTGTGATCACCGTTGAAGAAGGTCAGGCACTGCAAGATGAACTGGATGTAGTTGAAGGCATGCAGTTCGACCGTGGTTACCTGTCTCCTTACTTCATTAACAACCAGGAAGCAGGCAGCGTTGATCTGGAAAGCCCATTCATCCTGCTGGTTGACAAGAAAATCTCAAACATCCGTGAACTGCTGCCAACACTGGAAGCGGTTGCAAAAGCGTCCCGTCCACTGCTGATCATTGCAGAAGACGTGGAAGGTGAAGCACTGGCAACACTGGTTGTGAACAACATGCGTGGCATCGTGAAAGTTGCTGCTGTGAAAGCACCAGGTTTCGGTGACCGCCGTAAAGCTATGCTGCAAGACATCGCTGTCCTGACGGCCGGTACTGTGATTTCTGAAGAAATCGGCATGGAACTGGACAAAGTGGTTCTGGAAGATCTGGGTCAGGCGAAACGCGTGACGATCACCAAAGAAAACACCACCATCATTGATGGCCATGGTGAAGAAACCGCGATTCAGGGCCGTGTGACGCAAATCCGTCAGCAAATCGAAGATGCAACGTCAGACTACGACAAAGAGAAACTGCAAGAGCGTGTTGCCAAGCTGGCAGGCGGCGTTGCAGTGATCAAAGTTGGCGCAGCAACTGAAGTTGAAATGAAAGAGAAGAAAGACCGCGTTGAAGATGCCCTGCACGCAACCCGTGCTGCGGTTGAAGAAGGCGTGGTTGCCGGTGGTGGTGTTGCCCTGATCCGTGCGGCATCAAAGCTGACCAAGCTGACTGGCGACAACGAAGAGCAAAACGTGGGTATCCGTGTTGCGCTGCGTGCGATGGAAGCGCCAATCCGCCAAATCACTCGTAACGCAGGTGACGAAGAGTCTGTGGTTGCGAACGAAGTGAAGAACGGCGAAGGCAACTTCGGTTACAACGCTGCAACAGGCGAATACGGCGACATGCTGGAGATGGGTATCCTGGATCCAACCAAGGTAACCCGTTCTGCACTGCAGTTCGCAGCATCTGTTGCTGGCCTGATGATCACCACCGAAGCCATGGTCACTGATCTGCCAAAAGACGACGCACCAGACATGGGTGCCGCGATGGGCGGTATGGGTGGCATGGGCGGCATGATGTAGTGCGACGAGAGTCGCGTAGGTAGCTAGCCGAGCGGGCTACGTCCATAGTAACCACTAACTCTATGTTGTGGTTTCTATCCCACCCGCCGAAATAGCAAATAAATAAAACCCGATATTCGGGCTTAACCCAAGCCCGAATATCGGTCCTCGTAAGAGGTCCGATTTTAGGCATGGGCGAAAGTCTGTGTCCCTCGCTTTAGGCGAATGATATACGTTGAAGCAGCACTATTAGTGTCTGTGAAGTAACGGGAATATTCGTGTCTTATTTAAGCTTGAGCCACCTGCACGGTGCGAAGCTGTTTTCATTATTGTCTCAGCCAATCTCTTACTCGGACGGGTAGGTTATTGGATAGTAAGACCTGTTGTTCAGCCAATAGTAGCCTAGGGATAGTGCATCTGCGGTAACGCGGTGTGCGGAGCTTCCTGACAATGTACCCCCACGCAAGTGGTTAACTTTTGCTGCGAAGTGAAGGTTAAGACAATCGCCAATAGCAGGCGGTTTAGGGGCTAGGCTGGGTTATATGGTTAACGTAAGTGAACTACTGATAAACACCGTCAGCCGCGACGAGCGTAAGGCTATTGTCGTGTCGATTAATTGTCCCTTTGGGAGGATTAGCCGTCACTAACGCTCTGACCAAAAGGTATATGGCCGGTTATCTCTTTTACATCTGGGGATACGCTGACTCATGCGCCATCGGTGGATAGGTAGAACCTAAGTAACTCGTGTAATGAAAACGGAACTCGGAAACCCCGTATCCTTGCCTATCAACAGACAGGCAGGTAACTCGCAAGAGAAGCTGTTGAGGGTGCGGGCACAGGAGAGCAGAAGAAGCGAAATCCAGCTTGTAATGAGCTGGATAGAAAGCCAACGTGCTTTCACCGGAAACGGGGCCCACGTCTGCTTGGTCTTTAATTGCGTGAAAATCAGTAAAGCCGTCAAGTTTTACGGTAGTTGAAACTGTCAGAGCCCAATTGTGGGCGTTACCTTTCCTATTGGAGGATTTCGGGTACTGTCAGTAACAAGTTCAAGCCTCATAGGGTAAATCTCTGCCCTATGGGGCACAGATGCGCCTTGTGTTGCTTGATTAACTTATCGTTAATGGAGGAAAGCAAGGTGCATACTTCAATGCAAATTGACGTATCTGCATCCTCCCACCAGACACAGCAGTGGCACAGCATCGACTGGTCACTAATGTATCGTACGGTGAGAGGGCTACAGGTACGGATCGCAAAGGCAACGAAAAAGTCTGACTGGCGACAGGTCAAAAGACTGCAACGCATGTTAACTCGTTCGTTTGCTGCCAAGGTGATAGCCATTCGGCGCGTCACTGAAAACAGAGGGAAAAACACACCGGGTGTTGATGGAGAAATCTGGAACACTCCTGCTTTGAAATGGGGAGCCATAGATCAACTGACGCGTAAAGGCTACAAGCCAATGCCGCTGAGGCGAGTCTATATCCCTAAAGCCAATGGCAAACGCAGGCCGCTGGGAATACCAACCATGCGTGATAGAGCAATGCAGGCACTATACCTGTCAGCTCTTGAACCCATATCGGAAACCACGGCGGATCGAAACAGCTATGGCTTTCGCCCGAATCGCTCTTGTGCTGATGCTATCGAACAATGTTTCGTGAACCTCAGCCGCAAGGCTAGTGCCCGTTGGGTACTGGAAGGTGATATCAAAGGGTGTTTTGACTTTATCAGCCATGATTGGCTTATCGCCAATATTCCTTTGGAAAAGGCGATACTCAAGAAGTGGCTGAAAGCCGGATTCATGGAATCTGGGAAGTTTAACTCGACGGAGGCGGGTACACCGCAAGGTGGGATTATCTCACCTGTACTCGCTAATATGACCTTAGACGGGCTGGAAACGGTGCTCGAATCCCACTTCGGGAAGAAGAACACAAAAGCCAGTTACAAAACTAAGGTCAACTATGTGCGTTATGCAGATGACTTTATCATCACTGGAATCTCGAAAGAGCTACTGGAAAATGAGGTTTTACCCATTGTTGAAGCCTTTATGGCCGAACGTGGACTGCAATTGTCAGCAGAAAAAACGCTGATCACGCACATAGACGACGGGTTCGATTTTCTCGGGCAGAATTTGCGTAAATACGACGGCAAGATGCTGATTAAGCCGTCAAAGAAAAACGTGAAGAATTTTCTGCGCGGTATACGAGATTATCTCAACAGCCATAAAACGGTGCCAGCTTCAGCGGTGATAGCGAAGTTGAATCCGATGATCAGAGGATGGTGTAACTACCACCGCTGGGTATGTGCGAGTGAGACATTCAAGTATATCGATTACCGGATCTGGAAAATGTTATGGCAGTGGTGTCGCCGAATTCATTTGAATCGCCGTAAGCGTTGGATTAAAGAGAAATACTTTAAATCAGTGGGCGATAGAAACTGGGTATTCAGCGCACTGAAACCGAAAGGGGAAGATGGTCACTACCGCTTGCAGAGTGCAGCGAGAGTGAAAATCGATAAACATGTGAAAATTCGAGCAATAGCTAACTGTTACCTACCGGAGGACGAACAATACTTTGAGCGTCTGAAGATGCAAAGATTGAAGAAATCTTTGTCGGGTAACTGGAAGCTGTGGAAGATTGTCGAAAGACAAGATTACAAATGTGCGGTGTGCCATCAGCAATTTAACTCGGAAGACGAATGGGATATTCACCATATCGTCAGAAGAGTCGATGGCGGCACGGACATAAGCTCGAATTTGATGATGTTGCATATCAATTGCCATCGGCAAGTGCATACCCATATGAAATATATTTTTATGAAATGATACTCTATAGTCTATGGTGCTAAATGCACGACTAAGGAGATCGAAATGGGTATTGCAAAACGGCATATGGAACATATGGAAGATCAAATCAATGTAGCAACTGAAATTGCTATTGAGGCTGGTGTACTGGAGCGCTGTGAGTACTGTGAAGCAACCGTTTTCCAAGGAGAAGAGGATGTTGAAGAGGCTTACAAGCTAGGTAGCCATCGCTTTAAGAATGGCGACTTTGGTGGTCTTTTCGAGAGCCAACTTGAATTGACAGACGCAATCAAAGAATCGGTTGAGTCTGGAGACCATGCTGCTGATATGTGTTACCACTGCCATGAAAAAATGTATGGTGATGACTAAGTCATCGTTGCTGGTTCATATCTCGGTATGGGCTTATAAAGGCTTGAGCCGTATGCGGGGAAACTCGCACGTACGGTTCTTAGGGGGCGGTGGCGCAGTAATGCGTCGCCGCTACCCGACATCAGCCCCGTCATCTGTGATGAATCTGAAAACCCGCCGCAAGGCGGGTTTTTTTATGGGTAATTTTTACTGTCTGATGTTTGTATTTTCAATGTGATTTGAGGTGCTGAGGGTTGTATGTTGAGGGGGATGGAGATATACAATCTCTGGCGACCATAAGACCCTCAAAATAAACCTGTTTTTTAAAGTCGTCGTGAGAATTGAATCCGCTGCTCAATATTTAATTTTTAATTCAACCTCATCTTGATAAAAAAATATACTGATTTTATTTGAGGTGTTTATGATTGAAAAATATTTGAATGTTTGGAAGCGTAGTTTTGATTATCAATCCAGAGCGACTCGTTCGGACGTGTTAATTTTTACTTTGATTCATTGGTTTGTGGCTTTGCTTTTGTCACCTTTGTTGACGGTGTTTCAAGGTAGTTGGATTATTTTATTCTTTTTGCCTTTTGCGCTGATATTGATGGTTTCCATCGTGCCTTCTTTATCCATGCTGGTGAGAAGGTTTCATGACATGAATATGAGTGGAAAGTGGTTGGGTGCTTACTTCGTACTGAGTCTGATCCTTTTCTACTTGATGGTTAACCTGATGAAAGGGTTTAGTGTGTTTTCTGGGTTTGCTTTCGTGCTCTTTTTGATACTGCAACTCACCCTATCAATGTTGATTTTCTTGTCGCCTGAACATTTTGAAAATCGATATGGGAAAGACCCAAGGGGATAATCAATCAAACACTTTCTGCTGTCTCCTGGGACAATCATGAAAGTTACCGCGACGAAGCCCTCTGCTCCTGTCGGTGGGTGTCATGGTTACAGGTCGTTTTCAGTGATGAAAGGTGGCATGTCATGTATCACGCCTGATAGCCTGTCCCCCGGAATCTAGCAAGGCATCCAGCGTTGTACGGGGGGTGTGAAGTAAGCACCCCCGTCATTTGTTTTGTATTGTGGAGATTCCTTCTATTTTCTGAAATTTATTTGTATATCAGTAATTATTATTCTTACAGGGTTTGAATTTTCAATATTTTCATGTGTACCAAGCAGTTCCATTTCAATGAAAATTCCTTATTGAGATTATTTTCACAAGTAGGGATCTTTCATGTTCATGAAGACGATGTTTGGTACAGCGATGATGAGAAAATTCATGCCTTTGATGGCTTTCAGCGGTTTTTGCATGACCGGAACTGCGTACGGCAGTGATTCTGAACAGGCATTTATCGAACAATACCACCTGGATGCTCAGATACATCAGGTACCAGGAAATCAAATGCTTTCTGATGATCGTCTGAGTGAAATGTTTCAGGCACAGGCCAGAAGTTTGAAGATCTGCCGGGGAGATTTTATTCCAGCAGGGTATGTGATCACCAGTACGGCGGTAGACTTCAACTGTGGTAGCTGGCAGCACAGTGATAATGCTTACATTCTTTCATTGGCACCGACAGATGGTTCAACGTTCAAAACTTGTGCGGGCTACCACAGCCGTGTTTATGACGGTTTCGTGATTATCGCGAATATTTATAACCCGGCCTGTAATTTTGGTTCCGGTAATTCCGTGAACGGAAGTACACAAGTCTTTGCAGATAAATACCGATCCAGATTTACCGTCTGTGCGAATTCTCCGATTCCCGATAATTACACCCTTGGCAGGCATCACTTCTCGATCAGTTGTCGGGTTGGTTCTAGCATGAGTAACAATGCTTATGAAATTACCCGAAATTAATGCGGTTCGACACTGAAATACCCGCAGCTCGCTGCGGGCTTGATTGATTCTTGAAGACAAAACAAGAACGACCCTTGCAAAAAATCGATAATACCCGCCAATTCTTTGCAATTTTTATCCTGCGGCTTTCCCCCTAAGATAATTCCTGAGCTGAACGATCAGCATGCACTGCCTGGCCTGGCCAGGCTTTGAATTTGATGCACTGAATCTGAATTGAGGAAACTATTTATGTCGGATACAAAGCCCCAAATCACCCTGGAATTTTTTCATGATGCCGTCTGTGGCTGGTGTTATGTCCTGAGCCCAAGACTGCGCAAGCTGGCTGAACGTGCCGATGTCGAAGTGAAACAGCGCTGTTTCGTATTGCAGCGTAATGATGACGAGATGATCGCGCGCTTTGGTTCACTGGCAGCGGCGAAACAGGAAATTCTTAATCACTGGGTGGCTTGTCAGCAGCATGCGGATGATCCGGATCGGTTTGATATTGAAGGGATGCGCGCCAAGCCTTTTTCTTATCCGAGCGGTTATCTGGCGGCGCTGGGGGCGAAAGCAGCCGAGCTGATGGGGAACTCGGATACCCATTGGGATTATTTTGATGAAATTCAGCATCTTCACCTCAAAGTGAATGACAACATCGGTGATCGTGACGTGATTCTTGCGGCTGCGAACAACATCGGGCTGGATACCGTGCGTTTTGAAACACTGCTGGACAGTGATGCAGTGCGAGAAGCCGTGGAAGCGGATCTGAAGCGTGCCCGGGCATTTCATCTGCGCAGTATTCCCAGCCTCATCATCAATGGTGAGCAGGTGGTTTCGCAAACCCTGACGGAGCAGGCGCTTTTAGAACTGCTCACTCAGGTTGAGCCGGTTTAACCGACACACATCAAATTCATCTGAATGAGGCGAGGAAATACCATGAATACAAAAGTTTTAGTGCTTTATTACTCCAGCTACGGACACGTTGAAACCATGGCGCATGCGGTCGCAGAAGGGGCAAGAGGTGTCGGCCATGTGGACGTTGATATCAAGCGGGTACCAGAACTGGTGCCAGAAGAAATTGCACGACAGTCTGGGATCCAGATCGATCAGTTGGCACCGATTGCCAAGCCGCAGGATCTGGCTGATTACGATGCGATCATTTTTGGCACCCCAACACGCTTTGGCAATATGGCATCGCAGATGCGGAACTTTCTCGATCAGACCGGCGGATTATGGTTTGAGCAGAAACTGGTGGGAAAGATCGGCAGTGTGTTCACCTCGACTGGCACAGGGGGTGGCAATGAGACCACGCTGCAATCCTTTCATACCACCTTGTTTCACCATGGCATGGTGGTCGTTGGATTACCATACACCGCACCGGGTCTGGCTGATGTCTCGGAAGTCAAAGGGGGCTCGCCTCTGGGGGCTGCCTGTATTGCCGGCGGAGATGGCTCCCGTCAGCCATCAGAAAAAGAGCTGGCCCTGGCACAATTTCAGGGCATGCATGTCGCGACACTGGCGAAAAAGCTCAGCCGGTAAATTACGGGTGCAGGCAGGTCCTGGTACCGAAGGTTGTTGCCTGAACCTGCCGCATTCAGTCATAGTGCGTTATTTCTGTATCAAGGGATGAATCATGACCACTGCGCGTGTCACGCTGGAAATGTGGCGGGCTTTTATCGCCATTGCCGAACAGGGCAGTGCTGCGAAAGCCGCGCTGTTGCTGCATAAGAGTCAGTCGGCGGTTTGCCACAGTATCAAGAAGATGGAGTCACTGCTTGGCCAGCCGTTGTTTGTGGTCGAAGGGCGGCAATCGGTGCTGACGGAGCTTGGGCAGGCATTACTGCCTCGTGCCCAGAGCCTGCATCATAATGCGGTTCAGATTGAGTCTGTGGCATCGAAATTTCAGGGGCAGTTGATGACTGAAGTGAGTCTTGCTGTGGACGTTCTGCTGCCGCATACACTGACTCAGTCAGTCTTTGAACGCTTTTACGCGTTGTACCCGAATGTTTCTCTGCGGATTTATGAAACGGCGCTTTCCGGGGCGGGTCAGTTGCTGGCGTCCGGTGTCGTCTCACTGGCCATTGCCAGCCAGTTACCGAAAGAAACCGTGGCTGAACCTTTGCTCGATCTGGAATTACGTTGTGTCTGTGCCCCCGATTTCGCATTTGCTCAAGCACAGCAGATGACTCAGTCGGAACTGAAAGCACATCGGCAGGTGGTGATCCGGGATTCTGGTCAGCAGAATACGGACAGTGGTTGGTTGGGTTCGCATCAGCGGCTGACGGTGAGCAGTCTTGATGCGGCGGTTGCAGCGGTTCGGCGCGGTTTGGGATTTGGCTGGCTGCCACAACATGCGGTGGCTGAACCCTGCCGTCGGGGGGAGTTGGTGCTGGTTGATTTGTCCCATGGACAAAACCGGCGGGTGAGCCTGAAATTGGGAATGAACCCGGAACTGGCTCATATCGGTGAAATCAGCACTTTGTTTGAGCTGTTCCACAGCCTGAGTATGGCTACGGATGCTGTGGCATCGCTGGAAGCTGAGTGAATCGCTTTTTTATTGTCTTATTAGTCAGTTTTTGCATAGAAATTGCACAGCAAGTCATGCAAGATGAGCAGAAAGGACGACAAAGGAAGCGATCATGCACATTCAGGGATTATCACACCATACCGAATCCGCCTCGGTTTCTGTAGCGGAGTGGCAGCTTGAGCCAACCCAGCACTGGGGGATTTTTTCCACACACAGCCATGCTGCGACCTTACTCGTACGTATTTTCAGTGGTGAACTGACACCGGAAAAAGGCCAGATTGAAGGGCTGCCGCAGCGAATTGCCTGTATTTCACTGCACGAGCAGCAAAGGTTGCTGGATCTGGAACTGGAAAAAGATGAAACCGATTTTGCCGATAGTATTGATTACGGCACCACAGTCGAGACCTTGGTGTTGGAGGCGGGCTGCAGTGCTGAGACTTTGGAATTGCTGCTTGAGAAAGCCGATTTGCGCCATCTGCGTCACCGGGGATTCCGGCAACTGTCGACGGGCGAAACCCGCCGGGTGATGCTGGCCAGAGCGCTGGCTGCCAATCCTGAATTATTGATTCTTGATGAGCCCTACGCCGGGCTGGATGTCCGGCACCGCCAGACACTATCTGAGTTGCTGCAAGAGCTCTCTGCGCAGATGCAGATTTTGATTGTGACCTCCCGGGAAGATGAGTTGCCGGACTTTATCTCCCATGTGGCTTTATTCGACGAAACATCACTGTCGCAGACGCTGACGCGCGCTCAGTGGCTGTCCCATCCGGTGATGGCGCAGATGAAGGCGCTGTCTGCACAGAAAAGTGATGCCATGCTGGCGTTGTTGCAGGCGCATCAGTCTAAACATGTATATCCCAATCCGTTGGTCGAGATGCGTGAGGTCAGTGTCGCGTATGTGGGCGCCACCATTTTTACCGGTGTGAACTGGCAGATTGAACAAGGACAGCATTGGCAGATCCGCGGCCCGAATGGCTGCGGCAAAAGTACCTTGCTGGGGCTGATCCTCGGCGACCATCCGCAATGCTACAGCAACGACATCACAGTGCTGGGTATGAAACGCGGCAGTGGTGAAACTATCTGGGATGTGAAAAAGCACATCGGGGTGGTGTCTTCTGCCTTACATCTGCAATATCGGGTTGGTTGTCAGGCGCTGGACGTATTGTTGTCCGGATTTTACGACTCAATCGGACTGTATCAGCAGCCGAGTAAACGCGAGGTTCAGCTGGCTCGGGAATGGCTGAATCTGCTGGAAATGAGCGCGCTGGAAAAGGTCAGTTTCCGGGCATTGGATTACGGCCAGCAACGGCTGCTGCTGATTGGCCGTGCGCTGATCAAACAACCGGCATTACTGATTCTGGATGAGCCGTATCAGGGGCTGGATTTTCTCAACCGGAAGCTGGTTTTTCAGGCCCTCAACCGGATTGCCTCAGCGGGGCTGAGTCAGTTGCTGTATGTGACCCATCATGAAGAAGATACGCTGGATGCGATTCAGAACGTTGTCGATTTCGAACCGGACCCGGCTGGAGGGTACCGGATACAGCTACGTGCTGCACCTGCTGTGAAATAGCGCGAACTTGCACCGAAAATCAGCAGAGGCTCGCATTTGCGGGCCTTTTTCTTTCGTTTAAGTCTGACGACGATCCGTCAGTATATGGGGCATGATTCCAGCCGTAAACCTGTCATTTCTGCCAATTGAAAGACCTGATACAGACGTTTAACTTAATTCTGTTTTGAAATATTTGGTTACATCTAAATCCATTTTTCAAGAGAGTGTTATGTCTATCAAACAGTTGGCAGTGGTTGGGGCCGGAACGATGGGACGAAGTATTGCTTATTTATTTGCAATGCATCAGATACAGGTCGTCCTGTATAACCGGAAAGAAGAAACTTTGAAATCGGCAGCGACCTATATTGCCGAGGATTTAAAGAGAAGAGAAAGCAAAGGAAAAATCACGCCGCAGCAAGCGGAGCAAATTCAATCAAAGATTCAATACACGACACGCATGGAGACGCTGGCAAATTCTGACATTGTCATAGAAAGCATTGCAGAAGATGAATCGCTCAAAGCCGATATACTTGCAGCCATTGAACAAAATGTCAGTACCGATTGTATCATTGCAACCAATACGTCCTCATTATCACTCAATAAACTGTCCGCAGCGCTGAAGCATAAAGCAAGATTTATCGGCCTGCATTTCTTCAATCCGGCGCACATCATGAAGCTGGTTGAAATTATACCGTCCTTTTTTTCCTCCCCAGCGACGACACAAGCTTGTCAGGCATTACTTGATCAGGTGGACAAGCGTTCGGTGATTTGTCAGGCGACTCCGGGATTTATTGTGAACCGGATGGCACGTCCTTTTTATCTGGAAGGCTTTCGTTTACTGGAGGAAGGCGTTGCAACTGCCCAGCAAATTGATAAAGCGCTGAAGGCGGGCGGTCAATTCAGAATGGGGCCGCTGGAACTGACTGACTTTATCGGGCAGGACGTGAATTATGAGGTGAGCCGGCAGATCTGGAAGGCGATGCAGTTTGATGCCCGTTATACCCCCGTTCATCTGCAGCTATCGCTGGTGGATGCCGGTTTGCTTGGGCGCAAGAATGGCCACTCCTATTTTCAGTCAGCAAGTGAAGAGGAGACATCGGACAGCCTTGCAGCCAAGGCATTCACGGCGCCGGTGTCGATACAGATTTCAGGTCAGCACGCCTTTTCGGATTACCTGAAAATCATGCTGACCACCCGCAGTGATGCGATTCGGATTGAACACACAGAGGCTCAGGAACCAGCCCTGATTTGTGTGAATGAGTCTTTTGTCATAAGCGTGACCGACGGGAGAACGGCGGAATCGCTGGCTCGGGTTCATGGCATGGATACGTTTGTGATCGACTGGGCACTGGATTATTCCGTCTCTGATTATCTGGTGGCTGCGCATAACAAAGGTGTCCGTGCTGAGCACAGAGAGCTTTTTCTGATGCTCATGCAATCCCTTTTCCCAACAGTCGTCCTGATTAAGGATTCCCCGGCGCTGATTGTTGCCCGGGTACTTTGTAGTCTGATCCATGAATCGATTTTGATGACAGAAAGCGGTATCTGTACCCGGCAGGATATTGAACTGGCTTCGGTTGATGGCGTGAATTATGCCAAAGGAATTTTCACCTGGCTGCAATGGCTGGGAGAAGGGCCGGTGATTCAAACGCTCAGCCAGATGGCCGCGCTACTCAATAGTTCGCGGTACACCCCGCACTACAGTTATCTCCATAATGCGCCGCTGTCGGCTGCGATGGCTTCCTGAGGATCAAGCAGATGATCAATGATAATCATGTATATGTGGTGGATGGCACCCGCTCAGCCATTGGCAGCTACGGCGGCTCACTGGCGCAGACCCGGCCGGATGATCTGGCGTCTGAAGTTATCAAAGCTTTAGTCGCGAAACATCCGGGTATGGCCCGCGATATTGATGAAGTGGTGCTGGGATGCGCCAATCAGGCCGGAGAAGATAACCGGAACATTGCCCGGATGGCGAGCCTGTTATCCGGGCTGGATCAGTCTGTTCCTGCCATGACTTTAAACCGGCTGTGTGCCTCCGGACTGGATGCGGTGATTTATGCAGCCACCAAAATTAAGGCCGGAGACTGCGATGTTGTGCTGGCGGGCGGGGTGGAGAGTATGAGCCGTGCACCGCTCGTGCTCAGTAAAAGCGAGCAGGCATTTGATAAGGGCGTGCAGTTGTTCGATACCACGCTGGGCTGGCGTTTTGTCAATCCGCATCTGGCTGAGTCCTACGGCTGTGATGCGTTGGGGATCACGGCGGAGAACGTGGCCAGAGACTATGGGATCACCCGAGAAGCACAGGACCGCTTTGCGCTGGCATCGCAGCAAAAGGCAAAACAGGCGATCGGCGTTGGCAGGCTAGCGAAAGAGATCACGCCGCTCACCGTCCGGCTGGACCGAAAAAATCAGGTGGTTTTTGAGCAAGATGAATTTCCCCGACTGACGCCGCTGGACAAACTGAGTCGGCTGAAGCCTGCGTTTCTGGCAGATGGCACCGTGACTGCAGGGAATGCTTCCGGAATCAATGACGGTGCAGCCGTTTTGCTGATTGCCTCCGGTCGGTATGTGAAGCGCCATCAACTCAAGCCCATCGCTGAAATTGCTGAGAGTGCCGTGGCCGGTGTTGCGCCGTCCGTGATGGGAATCGGCCCTGTGGCTTCAACGGAAAAACTGCTGCAAAAAACCGGTTATACCCTCAATGACTTTGATGTCATTGAGGTGAATGAAGCGTTTGCCGCGCAGGTACTGGCGGCACTGAAAGTCTGGCAGATCGACGCAGATGATCCGCGCGTCAATCCGAATGGCGGCGCCATTGCACTGGGACATCCGCTCGGAATGTCCGGGGCACGGTTGGTACTGAGTGCCGCCATAGAGCTGTCAGAACGTCAGTTGCGAACAGCATTAGTGACAATGTGTGTCGGGGTTGGCCAGGGCGTTTCTCTGGTGATGAAAGGAATTGAACAGGAGCAACATTAAGATGGACGCATTACGAACTCTGGAACAAAAACTCGAAGAAACCAAAAAGCTGGGCCGTTTCCGGGAGTATCTGAATCTTGAGCGGAGCGTGGTTGATAAACCCTGGGTGGTGAATCACACGTCGGCAGGGGATCAGCGGATCAACGTTTGGTGCTCCAATGATTATCTGGCGATGAGTCACCATCCGAAGGTCCTGCTGGCTGCGACGGATGCCCTGAACCGGGTGGGACTGGGGACTTGCGGTGCGCGCAGTATTTCTGGGACTTCGGTTTATCATACCGAGCTGGAACACCTGCTGGCAGACGCTTATCACAAAGAAGCAGCGCTGCTGTTCACGACAGGTTTTGGTGCGAACGATGCCACTCTGTCAACCTTGTGCAACGTGATTCCAAATCTGATTGTTTATTCCGATGCGCTGAACCACGCATCGATGATTTATGGTATTCGGCACGGGAAGGCTGAGAAGAAAATCTTCCGGCACAATGATGTGGCGCATTTAGCTGAATTACTGGCAGAAGCTGATCCTGAACGTCCCAAGCTGATTGCATTTGAATCTCTGTATTCCATGGACGGAGATTTTGCCCCGATTGAGGCGATGGTCGAACTGGCTGAGCAATACAACGCCATGACTTATCTGGATGAAATTCACGCTGCAGGAATTTATGGTGCGCAGGGGCTGGGGTACGCAGAAGCCAAAGGATTACTGGATCGGATCACCATGATCCAGGGTGGATTTGGGAAATCTTATGGTTCAGCAGGCGGTTATATTGCGGCTCCCCGTTCGGTGGTTGAAGGAATTCGCAGCTGGGCACCCGCCTTTGTATTCAGTACTTCATCACCGGCTCCTGTGGTTGCCGGGGCTTTGGCAAGCTTCCGGTACACCATGGAAAATGATATGCAGCGCAAGCATCTGCTGGCGATTATTGAGCATCTGAAAGCCGGATTGCGGGATGCTCGGATCCCGCTGGTTTCAGAAGACAGCCATATTCTGGCCATCCATGTGGGTGACCCGTTTAAGAATAAAGCCATCAGCAAAATGCTGCTGGACCAGTATCAGATCTACGTTCAGCCCGTGAATGCGCCGACAGTGCCCGCTGGAACCGAACGTTTGCGGGTCACGCCGACAGCAGCGCATACGATCAAAGATGTCGATCAATTCCTTGTGGCACTGACAGAGGTCTGGCAACAAGTGGATTCAGGGAGGACTGAATGAGTTCACCACAGAATCACGGTTACCGGCTGGCCCTGTGCCTGATGGCAACGGGAACCTTCGCTATCGGGACCGATGCTTTCATCGTTGCAGGTGTGCTGTCTGAAATCTCAGACAGCTTTTCTACCAGTGCGTCTCAAACCGGTCAGCTCATCACTATCTTTGGTCTGAGTTATATGGTGTTCGCGCCGCTCAGTGCCTGGCTGATGGGAAACCTGAACCGGAAGAATATCCTGCAGATTGCATTGCTGCTCTTTATTCTTGGAAACATGATGTGCGCGTTTGCAACGAGCTACTTCGTTGTCTCCGCGGGGCGGGTTCTCGCTGCACTCGGCGCTGCTTCCTTCACCCCGCAGGCGGCTGCGGCCGCTGCACAGCTTGTGCCGGAAAACCGAAAAGGCATGGCCATTTCAGTGGTTTATGGTGGCATGACCCTGGCAATTGCCTTGGGAATACCATTGGGAACTTTTCTGGCACAGTTCATTGGCTGGCGTGAAATCTTTCTGATGATAGCGGTCCTGGGGGGGATTTCATTTTTCGGCCTTACCCTGTTATTGCAGGATTTCGCGCCTCCGGGCAAACATTCACTGCAGGAGCGACTGGCACCACTGCGTCAGAAAGCAGTCCTTACAACATTACTGGTCACCTTTTTCGCAGTTTGCTCTGAGCACATTGTTTACAGCTATGTCAGTGTCCTGCTGCAGGATACTGTGCTGGCCGGAAACGCTATTTTGCCCGTAGCACTGTTGATTTTCGGGGTGGGCGCCGTGATGGGTAACTTTATCTCCGGTGTGATGACAGACACGCTGGGCAGCAAATTTGTATTGCTGGTGGCGGTGACGATTCAGACGCTGTCTTTGTTCCTGTTGTCTTTCAACCTGACATCACCATGGTCTGTGATCGGGATTTTCCTGGTTTGGGGGATCACCGGTTGGATGTATCTGGTACCCATTCAGCATCATCTGTTGTCACTGTCGGAGCGTTTCGGGGCGCTGACTGTCTCACTGAACAGTTCCGTCCTGTATGCCGGGATTGCTGCCGGAGGCATGATGGGCGGCGTGTCTCTGTATCTCTGGCCGGTGGAATACCTGCCTTTGCTGTCACTGCCACTGGGGATTGCGGCGATTTTGATTGCTGTCCGCTATTTTCACGAGGAGCAGCCTGTTTATGAATCCTGAATCCTTGGTTGTACTGACCCGGCCACGGCCGGAGATCGCTGTGATTCAACTGAACCGCCCGGATAAGAAAAATGCCATGAATCTGGCGATGGCCCGTGAGATTCAGCAGCATCTGGATGACTGTGAAGCAGACCAGTACATCCGGGTCGTTGTGCTGGCGGGACAGCCAGGCTGTTTTTCTGCCGGAATGGATATTCAGGCATTCCGGCAGGGAGAATTACCGGTTGTTGAACCGAACGGCTTTGCCGGACTGATCCATGCACAGCTGAGCAAAGTGCTCATTGCTGCCGTCGATGGTGTGGCTTACGGCGGTGGGTTTGAAATGGCGCTGGCCTGTGACTTGATTGTTGCCAGCCGAAGCGCGCGATTCAGCTTTCCGGAAACCGGCCTGGGCCTGGTGGCAGCGCAGGGCGGATGTGCCCGGTTGCCGTTGCGGATATCCCCGTTTATTGCCATGGACTGGTTACTGAGCGGTCAAGTGATCACGGCCGAGGAAGCCCATATTCAGGGTGTTGTATCTCGCTTGTGCGAATCGGATGCATTGCAGACTGCGTTGCAACTTGCTGAGCAGATAGCCGGAAAATCCCCGCAGGCGATTCAGGCTGTGAAAGCGATTGTGAAACAGGGCCAGCAAGTGGCTGAAACGGCGGTATTTGATTATCAGCAGGACTGGGTTCACCAGTTGCGTCAGGCGCAGCAGACAAAATCCACTGTTTCTTAGCGAGCTCCCTGTTCCCCCACGAAATCACCCCGGCAGTTTTGTCTGTCCGGGGTGATTTTTTTCTCTTTACCTCAATGCTCGGCTTGATTATCCCTCCCTTCTGGCCAAAGGCCGCCCGTATTTCACTTGACCGGTCCGTCGAGTTCGGGCATTAATTATGCAACTTGATGCTTTTATTTTTTAGTGCGCCAGCATCTGTGATGGTCAGAGCGGTATTCAAACCAACCCGGGAGTCTTACATGGAAGTGAAAACAGAAGAGATCATGGCAAAACTACAGGCGGAGGTGGAGGATCAGGCCGCGTTTCTGGAAACGCTGGCACATTGTGCACAGCAACTCGGTTTTCGATATTTTGCCTACACCATTTTTTCAGGTTATCCCCTCAGCAATCCGAAGATGCAGATGGAGACCAACCTTCCTGACGCCTTTGTAAATCAATATAAGCAGACTCGGACATACTTACAGGACCCGGTCATGGAGCAGGCGCAGCATTCGACATTGTTGTTTCAGTGGGATGCTGATTTTTATCTTCAGCATGAAGAACTCTGGCAAACATTGGTCGCACTCGGGATAGCACAGGGTTGGACGCAGTCCGTCAGAGATTGTTATGGCCGACTGGGCGTTCTGACATTTGCTGGTAAAGCGCCGGCAGAGGTGACCTCTCAGCTCCCTGTGGAAACTTTGTTTCTGTGGCTGTCGCAACTGACTCATAAAGCGCTTCGGGATGCGCTGATGTCAGAGGAAGATGATGCGATCAAAGATGTATTAACCCTCAGAGAGAAAAATATCCTGCGCTGGTGCAGTGAAGGTAAATCGTCTAAAGAAATTGCAATCTTGTTGGGGATCAGCGAGCGAACCGTGAACTTCCATGTCAGTAATTCCATTAAGAAATTGTCGGTCGCGAATAAAACGGCTGCGACAGCAAAAGCCGCATTTCTTGAGCAGCTCTGAGGAGACAGAGTGAAAGCCGATCTCAGGTTCATCCGGAAAAAAGCCTGAAAAGCTGCACGCTGAATTTATTTTATTTTAAATCAGTACTTTAGTTATATTTTTTGATGTTTGAGAATGATGGCAATCAATGCGTACAGTAAAATGCTGATTTTTCTGCAGAAAGCTGTATGTTCTGCTCTGCAACAGATCCTTTCGTTTTTCCTGATTCACTAGTGTTGAGTCTGAGAAAAAAACAGTTCACCTGGGAAAAAGCCGGAAAAGCTGTACAGATAATTTTTTCATTTATTTTCAGTGACTTGGGTGTTTCTCTGATGGCGATTGATTCACTGGTTGAAAGTGTACACCAATAAACTGCTGTCTGTGGTAAATGCTGTACGGAATGATGTTTTATTTGTCGTTTGTCCGGGGCTGGCTGTTTATGTCTGACAAATCATCCGTCAGAGTTCATTGTGAAAATTGCCGGAAAAGCTGTACATGACTTTTTATCTTATAAAAACAATAACTTATGTTTTGTTTGTGATGCGACTCATTCTGTGGGTTGGATCTGGTCAGGATTTTGCTGAACTTTAATCGATTTGCTGTACAGGCTGCGTGAGGTAAACACGCAGCCTTGGGGGAATTACTGATCCTGATGACGACGCTTCTTCTTAGCGTGTTTTTCAATGTATTCAACAATCATGCTGGCAATGTCTTTGCCGGTCGCATGTTCAATGCCTTCCAGGCCCGGCGATGAGTTCACTTCCATGATCAGCGGCCCCCGGTTGGAGCGCAGCAAATCGACACCTGCAACATGAAGCCCCATGGCTTTGGCTGCGGCAACCGCAGTGCGGCGTTCTTCCGGGGTGATACGGACCAGAGATGCACTGCCACCCCGGTGCAGGTTTGAGCGGAATTCACCGTCAGCCGCCTGACGTTTCATCGATGCAATGACTTTATCGCCCAGGACAAAACAGCGAATATCAGCACCGCCAGCTTCGGCGATGTACTCCTGAATCATGATGTTGGCTTTCAGGCCCATGAAGGCTTCAATCACGCTCTCGGCTGCTTTCTGGGTTTCTGCCAGTACCACGCCAATGCCCTGAGTCCCTTCCAGCAGTTTGATCACGACCGGCGTGCCCCCCACCATTTTAATCAGATCTTTGATGTCGTCCGGTTTGCTGGCAAAGCCTGTGATTGGCATACCAATACCTTTGCGGCTCAGTAGCTGCAGGGAGCGCAGTTTGTCCCGGGAGCGCGAAATTGCAATCGACTGGTTGATGGAAAACACATTCATCATTTCAAACTGGCGCAGCACAGAACAGCCGTAAAACGTAATATCCGCCCCGATTCGCGGAATAATGGCATCAATACCGACCAGATCGTGTCCTTCAAAGTGAATCGAGGGCTGAACGGAGTTGATGTTCATGTAACAGCGCAGGGCGTTTATCACCACCGCTTCATGGCCGCGCTGCTCACAGGCTTCGCGCAGACGACGGGTGGAATACAGATTTGCGTTCTGGGACAAAATGCCAATTTTCATCGTGTTCTCATCAAAAAGCTGGAGGAATCTGAGCGGGTTGGCTGGCGAACCTGGAATTTCAGCTCAGTAAAACGGACGCAGAATATGCCTTGAAAGTGACCAAGAATCGAGAGGTTGGACCATGATCTCTTTTCATGGTGACGAGAAGAGAATTTACTCAATCAAGAGGAATGCAGAGAAGAAGCTGGCTGGAAAGGTCCCCTGAGACCAAAGGGGGGATGGTCTCAGGGGAGGGCTGAATTATTTCAGCACTTTCGGGTTGGACGTGCCCCACAGCGTGTAGATTTCAGACAGAATCCGGCCTGAGTGATCTTCTGTTTCGCCAATGGTGATTTCGTCGCGGCCCTGACGGCCAAACAGCACCACTTCATCGCCAGGTCTCACGCCTTTGATATCTGTGATGTCGACCATGGTGGTGTTCATTGACGTTGAACCCAGTACTTTGGCACGCTGACCGTTAATCAGTACTTCACCCACACGGCTCATTGAGCGCGGGAATGCATCAGAATAACCGAGCGGCAGGTTAGCCAGCACAGAATTACGCGTCAGTGTTTCTGTTTTGCTGTAACCAATGGTTGAGCCTTTTGGCAGACGGTGCACAGAAGCAACCTGCGTCTTGAACGACACAATGCGCTTGTACTCAGGGTATGCTGGCGTGGTGTCACCATACAGCGCGCCACCGGTACGAACCATGTCCAGATGTGCTTCCGGCACCATCAGTGTGGTGAAAGAGTTTGCCACGTGCAGCAATACATCATCACGATCCAGATCCGTGTGGTTGAAAATCCACTGGCTGTCTTGTTTGAACTGGTGCAGGCCGTCACGGATTTCATTCAGATCTTCCGTCGGGAAGTGCGTCATGATACCGACCACTTGCAGGTGACGGGTGTTTACAATCTTACGGGCTTCTTTTTTCCCGTGCTTGGTGCGCATTTCCAGACCGTTACGGCCCATGCTGGCAGAGTTCAGTGCCAGATGTACCGGGATCACCGTGCCGTGTTTACGTGCGATGCGAGCAATAATTTTTGCCTGCTGCTTGGTGCCGATCAGCTCTTCCAGTCCCAGATCGACAGCGGTTTCGATCTCAGACGGAGTCGCAGCACGCAGACGCATCAGGCGGCCGTTAAAGCCCAGCTCACGCGCCAGACGTGCTTCCGCATTACTGGTGATCCCCACGCAAGAGATCCCGCTTTGTATTACGGAAGGCATCAGGTTGGCAATACCATTTCCGTAGGCGTCTGCTTTCATGACGGCACAGATCTCGGTGCTGCTGCCAACATGGTTTTGCAGGTGCATAATATTCGATTCAAACGCTGCCTTGTCGACTTCTACCCATGCATTCGCAGTTTGAACTTCATCCATGGTGTTCGCGTGCTCAATGCTTGGCAGCATTGGTGCAGCAGTCGCATGCATTGAAGCAGAAGTTGTCCCCATCATGGCGAGGGCAATCAGTGAGAATTTAAAGTTTTTCATTGTAAGTCTCTGTTGTTATTACAGGTTACAGGGAGAATTGATTGACGACCTGATGCAGTGCATTCGCACGGCGTTTCAGTTCATCAACACCCTGCTGAGCTTCCAGAGTGGACAGGCGGTTTTCTTCCGCGCTGTCACTCAGAGAAGCGACATTGCGAGACAGATGATCTGAGGCGTGAGCCTGCTCCTTGACCGAACCGGCGATTTCTTCCATGCCGGAACTGACCGCTGAGATTTCCTGGTTAAAGGAACTGAGGGATGCGTTGGCTTGATCTGCATGCTGCACGCTGCTGTCGACACGATCGACGGCGTGTTGCATGGTTTGCGTGGTGTCGCTGGTGTCTGTCTGAATCGAGCGGATCATGGTGCTGATCTCGACGGTCGCTTTTGAGGTGCGTTCAGACAGCTGACGTACTTCGTCAGCGACGACCGCAAAGCCGCGGCCTTGCGTACCGGCACGTGCTGCTTCAATTGCAGCGTTGAGTGCCAGCAGGTTGGTTTGATCGGCGATGTCTTTGATTACTTCAACAATTGAATTGATTTCACCGGCACGGCTGTCCAGCTGCAGCAGTTTATGGGCGACGGTATTGGTTTCCGTCTGGACCGACTGCATCCCGCGGACTGCATGATCAATGGCTTCAACGGTGCTTTGTGTCAGCAGTTCAAACTGACCCATCTGCTGATTGGCGTTGTCGACAATCTCGGTGATGCTTTGTGCACTGGCGGCCAGTTCTTCGATGGCGGTTGCACTGCTGCCGACATGATCGGACTGCGTGACAGAACGCTCGGCGACCGCGCGGATCAGTGAATCCAGTTGCGCGCTGGTAGCGGCGACGCTGTCTGATGACTGCTGGACTTCCAGCATACGGTTCCGCAGGGCTGCCATGAAGATATTAAAGGAATCGGACATTTCTCCGATTTCATCCTGGCTGCTCACTTTGACGCGCTGGTTCAGATCCCAGTTGCCGTTTGCCAGCGAGCGTAATACTGCGTTCAGGCCGTTGATCGGCGTCACGATCAGGTTGGCAATCATGCGGCCGATAAACACGGCCAGAACGAGAAAGATGGCAGCGACTATGAAGGTTTTCTTCAGAGCTTCCGTTTTGACTTCTTCAATGTCGGTGAGTTTGACATCAATCCCGATGACATGAACTTCTCCGTTATCATTTCGGAAAGGCACAAAAATCGACCGGTACAGGCCGAATTCGCCCTGATAGCTCTGATACTGAGCCTGCTCTGTTCGGAAGGCTTCATACAGCATTTCCGGCACTTGCTGATAGCGCTCCAGATACCAGTTTTTGTATCGGCCACTTTTCCACTCTTTTTCATCGCGGTTGATGTAGGTGTAATACACCTGGCCGCCACGACGTACGGTGGCATAAGCCCATTCCAGCTTGGCCCCCTGTGTAAAATGGGTCAGATGGGATGAAATGTCGTCATAAAGGGCGTCATCACGGTTGGCTTCATCGTTGGGCAGATCGCCAATGAGCTGCTCCACGGCATAAGCTGCTGTGTTTAGTTCAGTGTCAATACTGCTCATCGCTGAATTGACCAGAGTGTGGTAAGAAATCGCAGACAAGGCCGCGATGATTATAAGCGCGATGGCTGTGAACAGCATCGAAAGCTTGGTTTTTAGGTTCCAATTGGCAGTCATGACTTATTCCGAATGCTAGAGTGAGTGATGTGAATCACAAAAAATGTATACCCGTGTATTCGGCGGCCAGTCTATTGACATTATTAACACTTTCAAATGCTAATCATTGATTAATTTTATTTGTTTTTTATTTGTTTTTGTTTTGTTTTTCAGGTGTATGTGCTGTTGTTTTCGGGATGTGGGAAAGGTTGTTTTTTGTGGTGATTTATTGCTTTTTATTCACCAGACATTGGCGCAGCGGCAAAAACTTGGGAGGGGCCGCTGCTCGTTTCATTTATTCCAGATGTAAATCCAGAGGCGTTTTACTGTTGCGCCCACCAATCTCCCGGGTCAGTTTCGGAACCAGATAACCCGAGACCTGTGCGATCAGTCCGGCCATGAGCCGGCGGGCTTCCTCATCGCTGACCATGAAGTGGGCAGCGCCCTGAACCTTGTCCAGTACATGCAGGTAATAAGGCAGAATCCCGGCATCAAACAGGGATTCACTCAGATTCACCAGTGCGTCTACGGAATCATTGACCCCCCGCAGCAGGACACCCTGATTGAGCAGGGTTACCCCGGCATCACGCAATGGCGACAATGCCTGAGACAGGGTGTCGTTGATTTCATTGGCATGATTGATATGGGTGACCAGAATGGTTTGCAGCCGGATATGTTTCAGCAGCGAACAGAACTCCGGCGTGATCCGAGCCGGAATCACGACAGGCAGCCGGGTGTGGATCCGCAGCCGTTTGATATGCGGGATTTCGGCGATGCCTTCAATCAGCCAGCGCAATTCACTGTCTTTTGCCATCAGCGGATCACCGCCAGAGAGAATGACTTCGTTCAGCTCCGGATGCGCAGCAATGTAATCCAGCGCCTGCTGCCACTGACGTTTGCCGCCCGGATTATCCTGATACGGAAAATGACGGCGGAAACAGTAACGACAGTTGATTGCGCAGCCCCCTTTCACAATCAGCAGCACCCGGTTGCGGTATTTGTGCAACAGGCCGGGCTGTTCGTTTTGCTGCTCTTCCAGCGGATCCTGAGAAAAGCCTTCGTGTACTTCAAACTCTTCGGCCAGTGGTAGAACCTGACGCAGCAACGGATCGTGCGGGTTGCCAATTTCCATCCGATCGACGAAGCTTCTGGGAACACGCTGCGCAAACAGCTTTCTGGCTGCCAGCCCTTCTTGCCAGGGGGCGGGATCAATCTCCAGCAGCCGGAGAAGTTCAAGCGGATCCGAGATCGCATTGGCTAACTGAGCGAGCCAGTTTTGCTCAACAGTGGCGACGTTTCGGGTTATGATGTGCGGCATGAAAATAACTCGAAGATGTTAAGAGGAAAAAAATGGCGTCTTTCAGCACGAATGAATTCCGCGGCGGAATGAAAATTATGCTCGATAATGAACCCTGTGTCATTATCGAAAACGAATTTGTGAAGCCAGGCAAAGGCCAGGCATTCAACCGAGTCAAAATCCGTAAGCTGCTGTCTGGCAAGGTTCTGGAAAAAACCTTCAAGTCTGGCGACTCCGTTGAAGCGGCAGACGTCGTTGATACGGATCTGGATTACTTGTACAACGACGGTGAATTCTACCACTTCATGAACAATGAAACCTTCGAGCAAATCGCAGCTGATCTGAAAGCAGTGGGCGACAATGCGAAGTGGCTGGTTGAAAACAACACCTGTACGCTGACCCTGTGGAATGGTAACCCAATCGCAGTGGCGCCACCAAACTTCGTTGAACTGGAAGTGGTTGAAACGGATCCGGGTCTGAAAGGCGATACTCAGGGCACGGGCGGTAAGCCAGCCACGCTGTCAACCGGTGCAGTGGTGCGTGTACCCCTGTTCATCCAAATCGGTGAAGTGATTAAAATTGACACCCGCTCTGCGGAATACGTCAGCCGCGTGAAGTAATTCATCGCGTGATCAGACAAGGGCCGCATCATGCGGCCTTTGTTGTTTTCATCCCCGTTTCATGTCTGCAATTTTCGACTCAGATGAAAAAAGACTCTCCTATGACAATGCATTGGCAACCCACCGCTGAGATCGCAACCCTGCGACAGCGCGCTGAAATTCTGGCGTCGGTTCGTGATTTTTTCGCACAACGCGATGTTTTGGAAGTGGATACCCCGGCCATGAGCCAGGCTACTGTCACCGATATTCACCTGCATACTTTTCAGACGGCGTTTGTCGGGCCGGGCTTTGCTGACGGCCAGACCTTATATCTGATGACCAGTCCGGAGTTTCATATGAAACGTCTGTTGTCGGCAGGCAGCGGCCCGATCTATCAGATCTGTAAATCCTTCCGCAATGAAGAATCCGGCCGTTATCACAATCCGGAATTTACCATGCTGGAGTGGTACCGCCCCGGTTTCGACCATCACGCGCTGATGGATGAAATGGATGCGCTGTTGCAGCAGGTCCTGCACTGCGGTGCTGCAGAGCGGATGAGTTATCAGCAGGCTTTCTTACAAGTGCTGTCTGTCTGCCCGCTGACCGCTTCCATGGATACGCTGAAACAAGCGGCGTTGCCGCTGAATCTGGGCGATGTGGCGGCAAATGAAACCGATCGCGATACCTTGCTGCAACTGATGTTCAGCATGGGTGTGGAGCCGGTGATCGGGCAGCAGGTGCCAGCCTTTGTGTATGACTTTCCAGCGTCTCAGGCGGCACTGGCGCGGATCAGTCCAACAGACAACCGCGTGGCAGAACGCTTTGAGGTCTATCATCAGGGAATTGAACTGGCAAACGGCTTTCATGAACTCTCAGATGGTGATGAGCAACTGGCGCGCTTTGAAGCTGATAATGCCAAGCGTGTTTCTATGGGGTTACCACCTCAGCCGATTGATCATCATCTGGTCGCTGCGCTGAAAGCTGGATTCCCCGACTGTGCCGGGGTTGCACTGGGCATCGACCGTCTGGTGATGCTGGCGCTGAAACAGACTCATATTGCCCAGGTTACAGCGTTTCCCGTCACGATTGCCTGAGCCTTGTCTGGCTCAAAACTGCAGGATCAGCCCGGTGCCAATCACGGCCAGAATGGCGCCCAGCCAGGCTGCCGCCGGTGGACGATGTCGGGTGTAAAGCCAGAGCAATGGCAGGATCATGATAGGGGTGGTGGCGGATAATAAAGCCACCATCCCGACATCGCCATGCTGCAGTGCGAATAAAATCAGGGTCATGCCGACGGCCATGGCCAGAAATCCGTTCAGTGCCACCATCCCGAGGATCCGCCCGTTGATAGGCTGGCGTGGTTTGGCAATCTGCGCGCCGCTCAGGCGCAGCACACTATGCGCGCTGAACGCTGCGGCCATTCGCATTGCAGAAGCAGCCACCGGATCCAGTGTTGTCTGCATGGCCGGTTTGGCAATAATCGCCCCGAGTGACTGACACAATGCCGCAGTTAACCCCAGCATCACCGCCACGCCCAGACTGCCGGTGATGGCTTCAATCTGATGTTTCTGACTTTTCTGGCCGAATAAAATGGCGGTCACGACCCCGGTAAAAACCAGTAACGCGCCCACCAGTTTCCAGCCGAACAAGCTTTCATCAAACAGCCAGATCCCGAGCAGCGCCGAGAAGACGGCATGACAGGAGAACAGCAGTCCGCCCCGTCGCGGACCAACCCGGTTAAAACAGGCAAACAGGGCGGTATCTCCAATGAAGATCCCAATCAGCCCGGACAGCACCATCACCAGTGCGAAGTCCCAGGAAACCGTGGACCAGCCACCGTTGAATGCGGCCATGGCGGTGAGCATCAGGGTGACGCAGGCCATGCGCCAGCGGCTGTAGGCAAAAGCACCTAAATGGCGGGAGGGTGTCACGGAGATTAAACTGCTGACCGCCCAGAGTGCGGCGGCGGCCAGTGCCAGCCATTCGTAGCCCATGGATATCCTTATTGAAAATGACTGCGAAGGCAGTGCGTCATGCTGATTGGCTGCATATCATGCAGCAAAGTGGCCGAAATTGGTATGGGAGAAAGAAGGTCTGTATCAGGGGGAAAACACGGCCAGCAGAGCTGGCCATGTCCAGTGAAGCAGGGGCGTTAAATTTTGAAGCGAGAAACGTCCTGCCGCATCGCTTCCGCAGACTGATTCATCGACTGAGCGCTGTGGCTGACATCCTGAGTCTGGGTTGCCAGATGATCCGACACATCGCGAATGGCCTGTGTATTGCGGCTGATATCTTCACTGACCGCCCGCTGCTCTTCTGCTGCGCTGGCGATTTGCGTGGCCATATCTGAAATTTCCCCAATGGACTGGGTGATTTGCGTCAGGCTGTCACTGGCTGCCTGTGCATAATCGACACTCTGACCGGCCAGATCCGTGCTGGCGCCCATGCTGTCAACGGCCTGGCGGGTGTTATTCTGCAGGGTTTCAATCATGGCCCGGATTTCTTCCGTGGAGTCGTGGGTTCGCTGACTCAGCACACGCACTTCGTCGGCCACCACTGCAAAACCGCGGCCTTGTTCACCGGCACGGGCGGCTTCAATCGCGGCATTCAAGGCCAGCAGATTGGTTTGTTCTGCGATGCCCTGGATGGTTGCCAGAATATGGTTGATGTCCTGCGCATTGGCTTCCAGTGCCTGAATGACTCGGGCTGCATCCTGCACCTGATTGGCCAGCGACACAATGGCCTCGCGGTTCTGGCTGATGACACTTTGTCCCTGCGCGCAAGCGCCGGTGGACGACTGCGCTGCGGAGGCGGTCAGTTCGGCATGGCTGGCCACTTCGGCAGCGGTGGCCGACATTTCATGGATGGCCGTGGCGATCTGGTTGATCTCATTCTGCTGGCCGTTGACCCGTTCTGAGGCCTGACGCGCCTGATGGTAAGATTGCCCGGCCTGTTCACTTAACGTATTCGAACGGCTCACGATGCCCTGAATCATATGCTGCAGCTGGCTCAGGAACAGGTTCATGTTTTCTGCCAGTTCACCAACTTCATCCATACGCTCAATGGCAATGCGCTGGGTGAGATCGCCGCTGCCCTGCGTGAGTGCATGAACAGAGCGGTTCAGTTCACTGAGCGGGCGGAGCAGGCTATTGATAATCAGACCGGCGATCATGGCGATGACGACATACATCAAGAGTGAGGCCAGCAGCGTAAAGGAAAGCACTTTACCAATGGCCGCATAGGCCATGGATTTGTCTTCCATGATCCCGATAGACCAGTCTGTGCCGGCAATCGGTGCCACCAGAATCAGTTTATCACTGTTATCTTTATCAAAATGGAACTCGGCAACGGTCTGGCTGCCGTTCAGGCTGCGGATAAAGCTGGGAGTCAGATCGTTATCCAGCTGTGTCAGCGGCTTGCGGCTGAGAGAGGCGTCCTGATAGGCCACCAGTGTATTATTACCGTCAATCAGAAAGGCGCTGCCGGCATTGTCGATCTTCAGACTGAGGATTTTGTCGATAATGTGAGTCACCGTCAGATCGGCGGCGAGCACACCCTGGCGTTCGCCATGAAATGCGCGGGCAAAACTGACCACCAGGCTACCGTCAAAATCCTGATAAGGCTCGGTCAGGATGAGTTTGCTGGACTTGATGGCATCCTGATACCAAGGGCGGGTACGGGGATCATAATCAGCCGGCCAGTCTTCCGTTTTATCGCCATACGCAATGCTGCCGTCCGTAAATCCGGCATAGACCGACAGAAAATCACCGGCCCGTTTGGTCAGTAGTAATTCTCGATCGACATTGTCTGTCGTGGCAATCAGTGGCAGGTTTGCCAGCATGAGATTGCGTCGGGCGTCCAGCCAGTCGGCAATATAGTCGCCGGTTGCTGCGCTGATCGCGCTCATTTGTGCATTCACTTCGCTGGTGGTTTCTTCGCGAAGCTGGGAAATAGAGATGCCAGCCTGAATCGCGCTGACGGTCGCAATGATGGCAGCAATGGCTACCTGTATTTTTAGCTTAATCGTGAATTTCATACTGCAATTCCGGTTTGGTTGACCCCTTCTCATCCCGACGAAGGCGGTCAAGATGCCATAAGTGACTCAACCAGAATTATCAGCGAAACCGATGTTTGCTTTACATCAAATTAACAGGTCTATTGTTAAGCTGTGATCATGATGCCAGTTTTAGGTGCGAGTGTTACAGGGATGCATTCATAAAAACAATAACGCTGCCAGATAAAGCAGCCCCAGCCCACTGAGGCCGACCAGCATCCCGATTTTCATCATATCCCGGCTGTGGAATAACCCTGTTGAATAAGCCAGAGAGTTCGGTGGCGTTGAGACGGGCAGAACCATGCCTAAAGATGCAGAAAATGCCAGAATCACCAGCATGGACATCAGGCCGCCGGTGCCAGCCAGTGTCGGAACTGAGGTGGCAATCGCTGCGCCGATGGGCATCAGCAAGTTGGCGGTTGCGGTGTTGGACATAAAATTTGCCATCAGCCAGCACAGCAAGGAAAGCAGGGCCAGCACGAGCAGGGCAGGCATCAGCGCATAATCGATCGCATGAGCCAGTTGCCGGGCCAGTCCGGTTTTTTCCAGCGCCATGCCGATGGCGATCCCTCCGGCAACGAGCCAGAGCACATCCCAGTTGAATAGCTTGAGCTCTTCTTTGCCAATGATGCCCGTCAGGGTAAACACAGTCAGCGGGATCAGCGCAACCACGTAGGCATTCATGCCATGAATTGCGGTGGTCAGCCACAGCAGAATGGTGATCCCGAACGTCAGATAGACCACCCAGGCTTGCCAGCATTGCTGGAACTGTCCGTCCAGTTTGAGCTCAAGTACAGAAAGCCGGGCTGGAAACAGGCGCTGCAGTAACCACCAGGCCAGCCCAAGCTGAAGGAGCACGAAGGGTAAGCCGATGGCCATCCAGCTCAGAAAACTGATGCTGTGCTCACCGGTGAGGTATTGCAGTGCGATGGCATTTGGCGGTGTGCCGATAGGGGTGGCGATACCGCCGGTATTTGCGGCGACAGGCACAGCCAGCACCAGAGCTTTTACGCCGGTATCTTCTTTCGGCACCGAAGCCAGAATGGGAGTCAGTAGGGCCAGCATCATCACGGTCGTAGCCGTGTTTGACATGAACATCGAAAACACGGCTGTGATCAGCATGAGTCCCAGCATAATATAGCGAGGTTCATGGCCGAAGGGCTTGAGCAGGACCCGGGCCAGATTGGTATCCAGTCTGTATTTCGCTGCGGCAATGGCCAGCGCAAATCCACCCAGAAACAGCATGATAATTGGGGAGGCGAAGGCGTGAAAAATATCAGTATAAGAGAGCAGAACACCGAAAGCGGGGTTGTCAGCGGGATGACGGAAAATGCGGAGGCTTTGATCTGACAGCAGGATCAGTTCCAGTACGATGATCAGTAAAGATGTGGCATAAACCGGAACAGGTTCGAGTATCCAGAGCAGGGCAGCCATGACGAAAATTGCCAGTAACCGGTGCTGAATCAGGGTCAGTCCGTCCAGCGGGATGGCTTCAGTGGGGATTTGCAGCAGGGCAAATGGCAGGCCAAAGGCGATCAGTAATTTCAGCAGTTGTACGAAAGATAGTTCCCGCATGTTGGATGCTCTGACTCAAAACTGGCTCAGGCAGCTTAACATGTCGTGTTTATGCATATGCTGGAGCAGATCAAAAATCAGGCATTAAAAAAGGGACGTGATGAACGTCCCTTTAGCGATGATTGTCCGACTTATGCGTCGTTTGCTTCCGCCGCCACAGGCGATTGCAAGCGGGCATAGGCTTCACCCATCCGGGTTGGAACATTCGGCGCCAGAACTGGCTCGAAATTCACCATGCCTTTCGGGAACAGGTTGATGACGGTGGAACCCAGCTTGAAGCGGCCCATCTCTTCCCCTTTTTTCAGGGTAATGGCTTGCTCACCTTCCGCCGGATAATCCCAGCGACGGACAACTGGACCACGCGGTGGGGTAATGGTGCCAGCCCAGACGGTTTCGATACTGCCAACAATGGTCGCGCCGACCAACACCTGAGCCACCGGACCGAACTCAGTATCAAAGATACACACCACGCGCTCATTGCGGGCAAACAGGTTCGGCACGTTCTCTGCGGTCAGCGGATTGACCGAGAACAGATCGCCCGGAACATAAATCATCTGACGCAGTGTCCCGTCACAAGGCATATGGACTCGGTGGTAGTCGCGTGGCGACAGATACAAGGTTGCAAATTCGCCTTCGGCGAACTCATCAGCCAGCGCCTGATCGCCACCCAGCAATTCAACCGCTTCGTAAGTGTGCCCTTTCGCCTGAATTAACTGGCCTTTTTCAATCGGGCCCAATTGGCTGACACAGGCATCAGCCGGATGACAAAAGACATCGGCTTCCGTATTCAATGGACGTGCGTCTTCTTTCAGCTCGCGCACGAAAAAGTCGTTGAAAGTCGTGTAGGCACCCGGATCTTCGTTTCGGGCCTCAGACATATCAACTTTATAGCGGTTGATAAACCAGCGGATGACCGCGGTGGTTACAAAGCCGCCTTTCAAATCAGCTAACTTGCCTGCCAGACGGGTCAGGGCATGTTTCGGCGCGCAATATTGCAGGCCAATTTTCAGGTTATCGCTCACAATAAGATTCCAAATGTATGATAAATCAATTGCTTGGTCTGTCACTTGATGCGACGCTGACCCGGGCAGCGAATTCTACCCGACTTCGTTGGTGAAGTCAGGCAGTGCTGCCGGAAGAGGAAGCCAGCTCGCAAAGTCACGGCTTAATTTTGCTTGTTCCGGGAAAACTGACGGTTTGCGACGTTTTCCGACATGCTGTCGATGATTTTATGGTAGCTGTCAAAGCGTGTCTGACTGATCTTGCCTTCAGCCAGCGCTTTACGCAGCAGGCAGCCGGGATCGTCTTTGTGTTTACAGTCACGGAATTTACAGCCACCGAGATAGTCACGGAATTCGACAAATGCTTTGGTCACTTGTTCCGGTTCCAGATGCCAGAGACCAAATTCGCGCACTCCCGGGGAATCGATCAAATCGCCGCCTTCGGCAAAATGATAGAGCCTCGCCGCTGTGGTTGTGTGCTGACCCAGTCCGGAGTTCTCTGACACCGCACCGATCTCTGCTTCAACTTCTGGCATCAATGCATTCACCAGACTGGATTTACCGACACCGGATTGCCCGGCGAAGATACTGATATGGCCTTTTAAATCGGCTTTCAGGGCATCCAAACCTTCTCCGGTCACAGTACTGACGTAACGTACTTCGTATCCAATGGCACGGTAAAGTGCGAGTGTTTCCTCAACCTGAGTGCGGCTTGCGTCATCCAGCAGATCGACTTTATTGAGGACGATCAGGGGCTCGATAGCCACCGTCTCTGAAGCCACCAGATAGCGGTCAATAATGTTGAGTGACAGTTCCGGCAACACAGAAGAAACGATGATAATTCGATCCACGTTTGCCGCCACCGGCTTCACACCATCATAATAGTCTGGGCGTGTCAAAACGGACGTGCGTTCATGCACCGCCTCGACGACACCAGCAATGCCCTGGAGTGTTTCAACGCCTGGCCGCCAGACAACCCGATCCCCAGAGACCAGGCTCTGAATGCTGCGACGCAGGTTACAGCGGTGAATGTCCCCGGTTTGTGGATCTTCAATATCGGCGTGCTGGCCGAAACGCGTAATCACAAGGCCTTCACGGGCATTCTCCAGCAGGGCTTCATCCCACTGGACTTCTTCTGCGCCACGATTAAGGCGCTTATTTTGATTAGAGCGGACACGCCGGCTCTGACCTTTAGTCAGCTTTTTCTTTTTTGCCACAAGATTATCGTTCAGTTTGGTTGGCTTTCATTTCAGGCTAAGTATGATACATGCTTTAGTCATCAAATAGGCAACTTCCAATGACAATCAGCGATCAGAACCTGATTTGGATCGATCTGGAAATGACAGGTCTGGATCCCGAGACTCACAAAATCATTGAAATTGCGACCATTGTTACCGACCCTCAGCTGAACATTTTGGCTGAAGGACCGGTACTGGCCATTCATCAGCCACCGGAAGAACTGGCAAAAATGGATGACTGGTGCACCAATACCCATACGAACAGTGGCCTGGTTGCACGGGTAGAACAAAGTCAGATCAATGAACAGGAAGCCGTTCGTCAGACGATCGCGTTTCTGGAACAGTGGGTCCCGAAGGGCAAATCCCCAATCTGTGGTAATAGCATTGGTCAGGATCGTCGGTTCTTATATCGTTATATGCCTGAACTGGAATCTTATTTCCATTACCGCTATCTGGATGTCAGCACCCTGAAAGAGCTGACGCGTCGCTGGAAACCTGAAATTTTGGATGACCTTCACAAAAAGGGAAGTCATCTGGCACTGGATGATATCCGGGATTCGATAGCTGAACTGCGTTTTTATCGTGAACAAATCTTTAAGATTTGATGTTTTAATGAACGCTTGAGCTGAATGGCGGAGATTTTTTTTCAGAACTATTGCATCCGCCTTTTTTCCTCGTATAATGCGCAGCCTCGAAAGGCAATAATGTTTTAGTTTGCTTTTCAGTATATTCGGACGCGGGGTGGAGCAGCTTGGTAGCTCGTCGGGCTCATAACCCGAAGGTCGTCGGTTCAAATCCGGCCCCCGCA
>NZ_JAUORR010000022.1:0-80915 GCF_030547945.1 Photobacterium sp. 1_MG-2023
CCACATACCCTGGTTTATGTAATTCTTATCCAGATGCTTCCCCCAATGCACAAACCCACTGGCGGCAAATCGCTGCAGGTTCATCGCCCGCATCACGGCCATGCCGACCTCGTTCTGAGCAAATACGTGCTGGCCACCCAGTGCTGCCGCGACAGCGTCATTGACCGTGTCCAGTCCGGCGACCTGTGCCGCCCGATCGGCTTCGGCTTTCGCCTGGTTCGCATGGGCCTGAGACTGGGCGGCAATGTCTGAGGCCTGCTGAACCGCGCTTTGTGCTGCCAGTTTGCTGGCGCGTGCATCTGCGGCCTGTGCTTCGGCCTTTTTCCGCTCGTCTTCGATGCGGGTAAACCATTCCGGGGTCAGCGCGGTCAGGGGCGCTTTCAGAAATGTATTCAGATCGCCGCTCGGGCTGTCGTCATACACCCGAAATTTACCCACCTGAGCCGAACGCTGCCCGGTTTTATTCAGGCTGACGCTGTAAAAGCCCGCTGGAACCTGCATGGTATAACGACCGTCTGCCGCCGTGGTCTCGCTGGCCACAACGGTATTCAGTACGATTTGCGATGTTTCCAGCGCATGCAGGCTGATGTTCACGCCAGGCATGGGCTGGTTGGCCGGATCCCGTAAAATCCCGGTGATTAACGCCATTGATGATTCTCCAATACGAAAAAACCCGCCGAAGCGGGTTTGATTAATGCGGGTGATGACTTACGCGGCCTTGAACCATTCAGGCCGCTCTGGCCGTGGTTCATCCAGTAAATTGTAATCTCTGAGTGCCTGCCGATAGCTCTTGATATCCTCTAAATACGTTGAGCCGGCTAACGGGATTTTATTGAACGTTGCGTCCGGAAGCAGCATGTAATCGGTGGCTTCATATTCCCGGTTTCGCCAAAAACGCTCGCGCTCTTCATTGCCTTTGTAGAACGACGCTTTCGCGGTTTTCAGGTACTCGTAGTACTCCGGGTCGTCACTGAAATCTTCAATCGTTTCATGCTCATTCCCATCTCGGGCAACAAAGATAAAATCTAACTTTTTCATAAAGCTCCTATGCTATCGGCTTGGTGTTATCCAGGCTGCACTCGAAATATTGTTCAATCGGGCCATATGGTGCATCCGGCCAGTAAAGTTCTATTTCAAATACGCCTCTAGCACTCTCGTTAAAACTTCCCCAAGTTCCCGCTGAACTGTTCATACTGATAGAGATAACCTTACCGCTCTGAGAACTCGACCAATTAAACCGAATACCGTTCAGGGTCATCGACCATGATGCGTTGTTATGGTTTACATCACGCATCACACTGGTTTGCTGAAGCACTGCGTTGCCAACCCGGTCGCGTACCCGAATCGTAAACCGGCACGATTCACCACTACCGGAACGAGTCGCTGGAGTAGTCGTCCGGAAACGAAATGCATTCGCGGGAATCTTCGGATAACAGGCTCGATCTTGCGTGGTGTAAGACGCAGATCCCCAGTCCTTGTTATCGAACGCGTTTGTAATAGGGATGCGGAATGTCGCTGTGGTCTGGCCAACTCGCGGGTCGTAACGACGTGTCACCCGCTTGCTGACCTTATCCTGCCCTTTGACTAAAATATCCCGGTTAAAGCTGCGGTAATAATACAAGCTGGATGGAATCGAACCCGGAAACCACGGGTTTGCCTGGATCCCGTAATTCGTGGTTGTGGATATGTCAGCACCATAAATGACACCACCCGTGATGACGCTCCCCCGGATATCGCTACCTTCTATCAGGGACGAACGAATCACACCGCTTGCATCCAATTTCTCGGTATACACCGTGCCATCATCCGTGATGTGGGTATGGTAGCCAGCAAAACCACCACCCTCACCAAAATATGCTTCACCCCCCTTGATCACCGGCACACGTAATTCGACCCCGGCAACAATGTGCTCACCGCGAATCGTGCCCAGCGCTACCAAATCACCGTCTATAAACAGTTTCGGTGTCACCCAGCTTTCGCCGTCGTACATCCGTGAATCAGCCTGAGTCATGTAGCCCATCTCATCAATCGCGTACACACTCAGCACATCATCCATCACTGGCGGACGACCAACGTGGCTGGTAAACAGGCTATTAGCCGTCTCCGTTCCCGTCGGGAAAACACCGGTTTCCGTCTGCATCCGGAATACCCCGGCACCAGGCGAACCATGCTGACCATCCTCACCTTTAATTTTGGACCAGGTGTAATCCGCCGGATTGGTTGATTCCGTGGCCGTCGTCTGGTTGTAAGCAATGCCGATGTAAGCCTTTCCTGTGCCCGTGTCTGACATTCCGCTGCCGTCCGGGCCGTCTGCATATTTGAACCAGGTAAAACGCTCTGTGGCATCTTGGCCATCCTGCCCGTTCTGGCCATCTTGACCTTTATCACCTTTATCCCCTTTCAGGTTTGTCACGGCTCCCCAGTTCCCCGGACTGCCGTTCGTGACCTCGCGGGAACGCAGGTAAATATCACCGGCTTGTTCCGGAAAGTGCCAGCTCGATTTATCTGAGGAAAACTGAAACTCGGTATAAACCGTCGAACCTGCATCCCCTTTTTCACCCTGAATTAGGCTCCAGCTGTAATCCGTGGCTATGGTCGATTCTGCTGCAGTGGTCCGGTTGTACGCGACACCCATGTACCGTTTGCCAGCCGGTGAATCACTCAACCCACTCCCGGTCGCTGAATCAGCATATTTGACCCAGGTGTAACGCTCTGTCGCGTTATCGCCTTTATCGCCCTTATCTCCTTTCAGGTTCGTCACGGCTCCCCAGTTCCCCGGACTGCCGTTCGTGACCTCGCGGGAACGCAGGTAAATATCACCGGCTTGTTCCGGAAAGTGCCAGCTCGATTTATCTGAGGAAAACTGAAACTCGGTATAAACCGTCGAACCTGCATCCCCTTTTTCACCCTGAATTAGGCTCCAGCTGTAATCCGTGGCTATGTTCGATTCTGCTGCAGTGGTCCGGTTGTACGCGACACCCATGTACCGTTTGCCAGCCGGTGAATCACTCAACCCACTCCCGGTCGCTGAATCAGCATATTTGACCCAGGTGTAACGCTCTGTCGCGTTATCGCCTTTATCGCCCTTATCTCCTTTCAGGTTCGTCACGGCTCCCCAGTTCCCCGGACTGCCGTTCGTGACCACGCGGGAGCGCAGGTAAATGTCACCGGGCTGATCCGGAAAATGCCAATTCAGGCCATCTACAGAGAACTGGAACTCGGTGTAAATCGTGTTGCCGTCTTGCCCGTCCAGCGCCCGAATATCATCGATACTCGAAACGGTGTGGCCATCCAGCAGCTGAATTTTCCCTTTGAGTACCAGCGTTTTCAGCGCGTTGTCCCAATACAGATTTCGCTTCTTAGTCTCGGGGTCAGTAAAACTGACGTAATCAGCCATAAAATCAATCGCTGAAGCCTGCGAGCTGGCCGTCACGGTCATACCGGACACCCGACCGTCCTGATTCACGACCAGGGCCGCACGATTGCCCAGAAGTACCACTGCCGCACTGTTATCCTCAACCATCTGATTCAGCTCTTTCGCCCAATCCAATTTCGGAATTTCTGGTCGAATGATCTGCAGTATATCGTCCGGTTTCAATAGGGTTTTCACAGGCTTAGAAAACAGCCCCGAACGTCCCACGGAATTCACAGCTTCGACGCCAAACCAATATTGCGTGTCCGGCTTCAGTGCCTGTTTGTTCAGTCGCTCACCACGGCCCAATGGATTGAGTCGGTTTGAGACCTCTTGCTGAGTTAAACCGAAATACCACTCATATTGCGTGCCCAGTGATGTTGGGCCATCAATCACCGGTCTGGCCGTGATCGCAAAATTGTCCGGCTCAAAATCTATATCAACCGGAATGGCTGGCGGTGCGATATTGAAAACCACCATGGTCTGCGGGCCTACCTGCCCCTGACTATTCACACCCCGGACATAGGCGGTATAATCTCCCATGGGTAATGACCCGACGAAAAATTCCGTATCATCAACGCTTTGCCTTTTTTGTACCAGGCCATCCCGCATCAGTTTGACCTGGAATCTCAACCCATTCATGGTGCGAGGGGTGTCCCAGGTCAGCCGGATCTGGTATTGCGAATCTTCCGGGGTCGCTTCCACCTGAAGGTGCTCAACCGCCGGGATTTTTCCGCTATAGATGGTGTCTTCTGGCGGGTCAAACTTGATCCCGTTCTCGATGAGCGCGTGCTTCTCAGGGACGTGCTCAAGCGCCGTCACCGTGTATACGCCTTTATCTTCACTGACACTGACGCAACGCCACAGCGTCGGTTTGACTGTGCCTGTGGCCAGCGTCCACATCCTGTAATCTTCGAGTCCGGTCGGCATGTCATCCAGAACAACAATGTGGGGTTCAGGGTGTGAAAAAATGCTGACCGTCCATTCTTTGCCTTCAATGTCGGCATAGCCCAGCCAGCCATTTTGTCCCGGCTCTATCACGATATCGCGATCCAGCGTGACCCGTTTGCCATCAATCGCGATAACGCGACCGGAAATATTCGTCCCGGCATACTGGTTGTCTGCGACCTCAATGATCTCACCACCTTTGTGCCGCAGGCCTTCACGCCCTGTTTTGAACGTCACGGTGCGCCGCTCATGCTGCTCTGTTATCAGCAGCCATTGACCCGCCCGACGGGCCTGCCCCTTGGATGTACACCCGAACGCATTGATGTTGGCCGGATTCCATCCATAGCGTGCCAGCGCATCATCGTCACTCACATACTCGGTGGACTCTTCCCATCCATTGTTCGGGTCTTGCCAGCGCACATACACGGCTGTATGGCGCCCTTTGAGCGGCGAACCGCGGTAGGTGAACTTGCCATCGACAACATTAGCGTTGCCATATCGACAAACCGGGTCCGTCGGAATGTCTGGAATAACTGACATCTGCAGTCCGTCCCAAATCGGCATCCCGCGAAACATACTGGCCAGCTGGTTTATCACTTCATACGCCTGCTGAGGATCTGTCAGCGCAAAATTTGCTGTAAATCGTGGCTCCTGACCGCCCTTACCATCCGGCACCAACTGATCACAGTACTGACCCACCTGATACAGCGCCCATTTGTCAGCCCCATCTGGCCCCAACCGGCGCCCCAAACCGGCACGGGCACACGTAACCAGATCGTAAAAAACCCACGCTGGATTATCTGTCCATGCGATTTTAAACGTGCCATCCCACAACCCGTTGTACTGACGGGTTTCCGGGTCGTAATTGCGCGGCACTTGCACCCGGCGCCCACGAACCAGATATGACCGGCGGGGAACACCACTGAACTGGTCAGAATCAAGGATCAGGCCTACATAAGCTGTGTTTGGATAACGCAACTTGCTGTCCGTGATTTCGGTATAACTGGACCATACAGTCTTATTGTTCAGTTTTGAATTATCACTATCCGGCGTCACCCGGCTCACACGAATATTGAATGGCACGGGCGGCAGATTCGACAGCTCCAGACTCTTCAGATACTGAGATCGGGTTTTCCCCGTGATCGTCTCAAACTGTGCCGGTTGCCAGGTTCCGTTTTTACTCAACTCGACCGACAACTGCACACTGGTGCCGTTAATGTCGCCGTTATCCTCCATTTGGAACAATGACTGAACCCCAAACGTGATCCGCAAACGGTCAATGTTGGGATTCGTCACACTACGAACCAGCGGCATCTCCGCTTTCACTTCCAGAGAAACTGGCTGTTCGTTTTCCAAATAAGAAAAGCCAGACAGCGCGGCCTGTGCCTGCGTACCATTTGTCCATTTTGCGGACACGCCAGAAAAGTTGAAACTGCCGCCGGGGTTCTGAATCGGGGTGTCATCGAGAAAAACGCTTTTCAGGCCACCGATCGGACCTTCGATTTCCCCCTCTCCAATCAGGTCAATCACGGCCAGCTGCTGGCGAGATTTCAGGTTATCCGGCTGCTCAACCGGGGTATGTTGTTCACCTGCACCTTTACTCATTACACCGTCCTCAAACCCTGCGACAACACTTTACTACCCACCATAATTTCGCCGTAAATCAACGGCACACAGGAACCTTGTGCCAGCGAGTTATCCAATGAACTGAAATACTGGTTCGCTTTGCCGTTTTTCGCGCCGTTGTCTTCCATAGTTTTCGGTACCGGCGTTAAAAGTCCGGCCACACCGCCAGCCATCAAACCCACACCGGCATAAATCAGCGCAGGATTGCCCGTGACAGCACCGGCAACAACCAATACAGCCCCAGCCACTATCGAAAAGTATTTTGATTTGGCCGCGCCGATCACCGGCACCAGGTAAATTTCTGTGTTGTCATCAATGGGTTTGGCCAGCTGCTCTTGCACATTGCTGTCATTGGCATCCTGTCTGTTTACGCGAAATCGGTAATGACCCTTTGATAGATGCTGACGAAGTCCGGGAATTTGAATGCAGAGTGCACGGATAGCCTCTGACGGCGTGGTTACACTGAGTTTGAACCGGCGACCAAATCGTTGAAGATCCCCGTAAAATCGGATGATTGCCACTGCTTATATCTCCAAATACTGTGCAAATGTTTCTGCCAATAACCGCCGAACAGGTCACGGCCACTGAGGCGATCTGGGCAATGGTGCAGCAACTTGCTGTCACCTAAATAAATTGCGGTGTGGTTCGGGGTGTTGCTGGCAAGTTGTATCAGCAGCACATCCCCAGGCTGAGGCTCTGCGACCTGAAAAAACCCATGTTCAGGTAAGTTTTCCAGATAGAGATTTTTCCCCTGCTCCCACCAATCCGGATCCCGTTCAAAATCCGGTAACGCATGACCGGCTAACGCATACGCGTCCCGAAACAGGGTGTAACAGTCCGTTTGTCCATGTTCAAAACGGCGCCCCAGCAGCGGTGGAACGGGCGGGAATTCACGCACCTGCTCACCGACAACCAGATACCAGGGCAAGCCACTTTGCTGCTGTGCCAGCCTGTCGGCACCACTGAGGACAAACGGTCCGTCCGGGTGGCTGTGAACAATGCCAACAACGTCCCCCAAACGGTCAGCCTCAATCCACGCTTCAGGGTCGATAATGGCGGTTTCAGTCGGCTCCGGTGCCAGGTTCTGTGCGGATAGATAGGCTAACCCGTCTGCAGTGCGAACCAGCAAGCCACAGCTCTCATTAGGATATGACGCCGCCGCATGGTCAATCATGTTCTGTCGATAACTCATCAGCTAATTCTCATTGCGGTGGGGAAACCTCCAAATGGAAGCTCCGCGTTCTGACCGAAACGTAATCTGCAGCTGCTCAAACGCTTGCCGCATTTATCACATTCAGGATCCGTGGTTGGCGTGTCATCGGCCTGTGCAACTGGCCCCCCGGTGTAACCGCAGTCAGGGCTGCGGTACTCCGTCGGACAAACATCCGTGGTGATGATCCGTGCCGGGATAATCGCCCCTTCCGTTTCACTGGGTAACGACAGCTCAAACGTTGCTGTTACCGCCGTCAGGCTGGACAGGCTTTCGATGACATATCGACTCACCAATTCCTGTGTTTCGTCGGCATGCGGGTTTCCGCTTTTGAAATTCACCGCATCCAGATACCTGGCATACACCTGTCGGCGTGTCACCAGGGCGCCGGTCAATTCCTGAAAATCACTCACCAGTCCGGTGACCAGACCAAATATATTCGCCACGGCCAATTTGGGCCGGTTCGCCGGACCGCGCCCGGACACCTCGAAACCACTGCCATCAATCGGAAACGGCTGATAAGTTTGTCCGCGCCAGACCACCGGCTCTCGCTCACAGTTGGTTCCGTTGTGCAAGCGCAGAACATCTCCCCCAAAAGGGGTCAGGTCGATATCATAAAAAACAAGTAGTGCTGACTGAGTCAGACTGACCGACTCAGCCAGCATTTTCGCAGGCAGGCTCATGCAATCACTTCCTCAAACTTGGCAGTCAGTTCGCTTCTTTTTGGATCGATACGGCGGGTACTCCATTTTGCACACTTCACTTTCGTCGGCACCGGTTCATCGGTCGGGTAAATGATGAACGGCTGTACCGCACCATGCTCACGCAGAAACTGCCTGATCCGCGTGATCTCGTCATGGGAGTAACGAAATGTATAATTGAGCGTTTTCAGGTTGTTATTCAGCCCATCCGGAGCACGTTGCTCATATCCATCGCCAAACTGAACCGTCTTAACCCGTGGCGCTTCATCTATTTTTCCGCCCCGAACGTGCATCCATCGAAATTCATTTAACCCCGCCATAACTTCCCTCCCGGACGCATTTCTTTCTCCAGGGTTTCGTAAACAATTGCGTTCACCGCCTCGCCATACTGTTGCCAGTTCTCTTCACCGGCTGACGATTCATTAAAGTGATTTTCAAACTTAAACATGTTGGCCATGCCCTGGTTGTTCTGACGATTAACTGGATCATTCACGGCAAACCGGGTCTGGTTCATGTTCATCATCATGTTGTACATCTGGTCGATCCGGCGGGCAGAATCATTGGTATAAACCCGCTCACCTTTATCCAAAAGCCAAGTCCCTTCGGTCGGCACCACATCGATGCCCGAGTGGGCCATGCCGGACAAAGCCTGGCCGAAAATCATCCCGGCGCTCACTGCGGCCATCGCTCGAATGACTGCAGCCTGTCCTTGCCCGGCTGTTGGGCCAAGGCCAATCGGCGGGGGCGCCAGAGCTGCCATCGCAGCGACTTCCCCCTGCTGGAACACCTGCATAGCGGCCATGGCTTTCTGGGCCATGAATGCCGCTTTCTGAATAAAAGTGCCTTCTTTGGCCGTCTCTGCGATTAAACCAAGGGTCTGGCTGGCCAGGTTGTATTTCATGGCCAGCACTTGCTGGTCAATGCGCTTTTCTATATCTGCTCGCTGCTTGGCTTCGCGATCTAACTTGCGGGTTTTCTCTTCTTCTTTGCGGGCAAATGCATCCAACTCAGCCTGAATTTGCTGGTCTTGCCGGGCTTGAAATTCTTCCTGCTGCTGCAGATAAAATTCATCTTCAAGGTCTTTGTATTCCTGGCGCAACGCGGCCATGGATTCAAACCCACGACGCTTGATTTCCTCTTCCGACAGAACCATGCCATCAATATCAGACAGACGCTGTTCATGGGCCAGCTGCAGCTTGGTTCGTTCGTCTGCGTACTGATTGTCCAGTGCCGCAAGCCGGGTGGCGGAGGCCTTTTGCTCTGCTTCCAGCTTTCTGGCGGCGGCAGCGGCAGCACCGCCATCACCACCACCGCTGCCATCCGTTGGTGGGACCGGGGGTTTGATTTCATCTTCAAAATCAAACCAGCCAGCGGCATCTTTTTGCTGTTTTACAATTTCGTCATTGAGAGCCTTCAGTTCATCTTTCTTCATCGCGTAATCGCGCTGAAGGTTGAACCATTCATTTTTACTCAGACCGAAAGGATTGATGGCGGGTAAGTCGTCATAACTGACGCCTTTGTATTTATCCAGCTCGGACTTAAGCTCGACATACTCACCGAATATTTCACGGTGTTTTTCTTTAAGGGATGTTCCAGAAATCGTATTCAGAGTGGCGGAGTAAACTCCCAACGCCTTGACCTGCTTGGCGTACTCTTCAACGCCTTTGGCCATCATCAGGGTGTAGCTGCTGACCGAATCCATTGTCGGCAATAAAGCGTGTGTGACCTGGCGGGACAGATTGCCGAACGACCTTTCGAGTTTCAGCTCGATGTCCGTAATTTCCTGATCCATCTGCTTGAATCGGTCAATGTCGAACTGCGACATGGCCACATTCAAATTGTCGTATCGTGATGTCAGTGCATGCAGCTTCTGACCGTTGTTTTCCAACAGCGGGATCAGCGCTGAGGCTTCGTCCGCAATAGATTCCAGATAAAAGATCTGGCTTTTCATTGGTACATTGGCGGCATCCAATGCACTTTTAACAGCAATCAGTGCATCCGGGCCGGACATTTGCTGCAGCTTTTCTATCGTCAGGCCGACTTTCGGGGCAATATTTTCAATGAAATCGGCAAATTCGCCGCCGCCGGTTTCAGAAAAATCACCCAATTTGTCGTTCGTATCTTTGAGGATATCCGACATTTTGTCGCCCTCGATGCCGAACTGCTGGGCGGCATACGTCAGCGACTGGATTTGCTCCACAGAAACCTGCGCGACCACGGCCTGCTTTTCTATCTGGCGGGCCTGCTCCGCCTGCTGACGGGTCATTGCCACACTGGCTGCGGCAATAGCTGCCGTGGCACCCACGATCAACGTCGAGGTTGCGGCAACACCGGCTCCCATGCTAGCAAGGTCTGCTGTTGAGACTTTCAGACCGCGACTGAAATTGGCGTTACTGTCGTTTGCCGCATTGGCATCTGTGGCATAGCCACGGAGCATTTTCTTAACGCTCTCAACGTCTTTTTCGAACTTGGCACTATCTGCATTGAATCGCAGATTAAAGTCAGCTATCTGGGCACTCAATGCGGAATCCTCCAGCCGAAGCCCCAAGGGCCATCAGCTCTTCATCTGTTCGTTCTTCGGGGGCTTCTTCCGGGCTTTCCGGTGCCAGAGATGGCAGGAAGTCGGACAATTTAACTGGGTTTGTTCGGATCGGGCTGGCATTCCACAGCTGGGTACAGATCATGGCCATGTGGAAATCGGCTTTTTGATGACTGAATCCGTGACGATAAAAATAATCACGCCATTCAATCACCGCCGTGGCACTCAGGCTGGCAAGCAGAGTTCGCCAGCAGGGAGTGCGATACTCCCGTGCCAGGTGCTGTGCAAACTCCCGCTCCGCCTCCATTATGCTTTTGGGTCAATCGGCTCCGCTGGCTCTGTCTCTGATGCTGGTTCATCCATGTCGTCTTTCGGTTCAAACACCATGCCGGAAAGGTAGCCGACCGCATTGTGGACTTTCACCACTGATTGGTCGGACAGATTTTCTTGCACCCACCGTCGGCGATCCTCCTGACTTTGACCCTGGACGGCCTCAAAACCCTTGATGCCATAAGCCACGAGATTAACCTGGGCTAAATACGACAACTTTGCCCACGCCTGGCTCCATTTTTGTAACGCGAACAAACGGGTTTCATGCTCTACTGGTGAGGCACCTTCCGCTAAAGGCTCCGGCTCTGCTGGTGCTTCTGATTGCAGCTTTGTGCTGTAATCCATATGTTCGTACCGCTCAAGACCGGACAGCTCGGTAAGCAGCAGGGGCTGGCCATTGATTTCAATGGTGTCGGTTTTCAAAAATGACATGGTGCCCCCTTATGCTGGCTGACTCGCAGCGGCCAGAATTGCTTCCGCTATCATCGGCTTGCCGACGTTCTTGATTTTGACGCTCCGGGTCATCTTTTCTTTTTGAGCCACGGCTTTCCCCAGGCTGTTGACATAGCCGTAATAGAGATCCACGGCACCATTGGGGTATTTAGCGCGATACCAGGTAATCGTCCCATCAGTCACGTCTTTAGCCAGCTGTTGCTGAGCGGTTTCACCCGGCAGCCATGCTATTGTAAGTTGTGTTTCACCCGCCGATTTCATTCCCGGTGACGTTTTAGTCCACTCTGAGTTTTCGTCATCCAGATAATTATCTTCTTCATCTTCAACGGTAATTTCACCCGGCTGAATGTCTTTCAGTTTTGCCAGCGTCACCCAATTGGCATCGTCCAGAAAGTCATTAATGGTATCAATGCTCTTACCATCGACTAACCGTGCAAAGCTGGTCCCGGCGCCTTTTGTGGGTACTTTTTTAAGATCAGTTGCCATAATCAAGTCTCTTCGTTGTATTCAACAGTGAAAATCAAATCGAGGGTGCCCCAGGGGGAATCATCATCCCGTGCATAGTCATACGCCGCGATGTTGCACAGCGTGAGTAATCCGTCCGCCGTATAACCCCGGTGCAACACATTGCGAACCTGCTGGCCAATGGCATCAAGTTGGGGATCCAGCTTGTTATCAACCACCAGATAAATCCGAACAATCAATGATGCCCGCCAAGTCTCTTCGTCAAAATCATCACTGATGGACTGCCCTTCCGCCAATGCAATGGCAATGGCAGGCAAATCACAGGGCTGTTCCGGATAACTTGGATCAGGCGCCTGCAATACCGTGGGCGTTCCATTACAAAAAAGGGCAATCATGGATTGCCCTTGTGCTTTGATGCCAGATTCCAAATCGGACATGACTTGCTTTCGAATTCGGTTGTTAATTTCCACGGGCCGCTCCTCTGCGTAATTCCAGCCTGATTTTTTGTCCGATGGCCGACTGCAGCTCTTTCGGCATGTCGGTTCGGTACAGCTCCTGACTGTGGTGTTTGAATGCTCGGGTGATCGGCTGGACTATCGGCACTTTGCACACCTGAATCGGATAGCGGCTGTCACTGGTTCGCTGCATGATGTGCCAGCGGCCATTTTTCAGTCGTTGCAAGAATGCATTTTCAAAGCGATGGCGCCCGACCCTGATTGCTGTGTTCCCTGCAAACTCACGCTGCTGGAAACGGCCATTACGCCCCCGAACGGCCCGGCTCACCATATACTGCCCCCGGTGCCGTTTAATCTGAGTCCGGGCGGTATCAATCGAAATGGCCGGAATATCGAATCGCCGGACCCGGACATAAGCGACCGGCTTTCTCGCGCTCGCCTTCTGCACCCTGACTCGGGGCCGGATCACCTTCTGTTTGACCCGAACCTCTTTGGCCGTCTGCTTCACTGAACGGGAAACTGCCCGTGTCACGATCCGGTTGATCGCCATTGAACTGGCGCCGGGCACCGCAGACTTGCTCAAAATCTCCAGGTTTTGGGTCGCTCGGACCAAATCTTGGTTGATTTGTGTCCGGCTCATAAGTACACCACCAGAGTGCCGTTCTCACGCACGGGTGCAGATGATACGGTGAAAATGCCGCCGTTCTTCAAGCGCTCAACACGATCCCCGATACGCGGAAAAACATGGCTTGATTCCATCAGAGTCAATTTCGGGATAGTTCCCTGCATCACATCAAACTCCCTGGCAACATCTTCCCAAATCACCCGGACCGGCTGTCCGCCATTAAAAATCACCTCTTCACCCAAACCACTCCAAATGGCACTGTCTGCCGTTTCCATCACTGCATCAAAATCAAATGCCATCACTCTGCCTCACAATAAAAAAGGCGCCGAAGCGCCTTTGGTCTAACATCGTGCTGCGTTACTTCGCCAGCAAGACAGCCACTTTTTCAGCAACAGCATCCAGTGCTACCGACTCTTCTACATAAGCAGTGTCACCGGCTGGAATAAACACCCGCTCGCCACGGGACAGCAACTGGATTGAAACATCGGCCTTGATCAGCAAATCGCCATTGGCGTTCGCAACCACTTCCGGGCCATCAAGATCATCTCGAATCACGGCACCGGGCGGTAACGCTGATTCATCAACCATGGTGATTTCGGTTAGGTCTGTATCATCAGTGCCCTCGCCATCAGTACCATCACCGTCTGTATCGTCGGGGATCTGGGTTTCCAGCTCATCAATCAGCTTTTCCAGCTCTTTGATCGTGGTGTCATCTTTATAGGGCTTGTCACTGATCCCTAATTGTTCGCACAGGCCGTCAATATGAGCCTGCAGTGCCGTTTTTTGTGACATATGCTTGTCCTTGATTCCGTGCTACCGCGGTAGCACGGCTAAACCTGATGAAAAATTAAAGGTGCTCTCAGCGCACCTTTAACCGCAAAAAAGTGGCTTTCGCCCCCGTATTACGCAACTTTGACGACCACAAACTTGTTCACGTCAATCATGTACATCGCCGGTGCCGATTCCGCTTTGGTATAACGCACTGCAGGGTCATTACCTTCCATCCAATCACGGTAATAGCGGTCCGATTCAGCGACCCCTTCATTCTGAGCATTCAAGTCCTGAATCGCGCCGTACAGGCGAACACCACGGGCTGAGGTATGTCCCAGAATCAGGGTATTGTCTGGCATCACTTTCTTGGTGACGCCATCACGGTCGATGTATTCTTCATCCAGTACGATGAGCGTGACATCACCCAACGTGCCCTTGATGCTGACCGTCTTACCTAAGTCCTTCAGGGCTGTTTCCAGTGTCGAGGAAGAGCCGCGACGGGTCTCCAGCTTCTCCTTAAACTTCTTGAATGAATTGAGCTTGGCCCAGGCCTTTTTATCCAGCACGATGTGATCAACAAGACCGTCGGCCTGCTCTGCCCAGCCCTCAATGTCTGCAACCGGGTCATAGGTTTCTTTATCCTGCTGATCCCACTTGGCAGCACCGGACAGGATGATGTTATTCGCCGGACGGCGCCCTGCATCGATCTCAATCGGCACTTCCACGTTCGGGCCATCCGCAAGGGTTTTGCCTCTCAGCACCATATCGGCACACATCAGCTCTTCACGGTCACGGATGGCGATTTCTTCCATTTCGATGTTCTGCATGACCAGGGCGTTCTGGCGCATGGCGGGCGTTTTCAGCTCGGCATATTTTTCACCAGGCAAACGCTTGATGGTCATGTTCGGGTTCACCGCATGCTTTGATTTCACATAAGCGGGTTTGAAAGATGATGTTTTGTAGCCATTTGCCCGGTCAACTGCTGCACCAATCATCGGTGAACAGAAGGCGGCAATTTTGGTTTTATTCGGCACCATGTCGAGGTCGACCTTCTCCGTGGTGAAGGTGTAGACCTCGTTGAAATACATTCGCATGAAGAAGTTATCCCGGCGGATACCAGCTTCTTTCACTGCCAGCCACAACACACGAGGGGTAAAATGATCCATAATTTTTCTCTAAATTCGGGTAAAAAAAACGACGAGATTTACTCGTCGTCCACACTGACCGGGGTGCCTAAGAACGCCGCCCGTTTCTTCGCGTCGGTATCCACACCAGCAGGCCAGTTCACATGATTGATGCGAAAGCAGCCGCCAATATAAAGCGCTGTCAGTTGATCGGTTGCTGGGGCATCCACGGGCCGGGCAGACATGGCAATCGCTTTGCCCGCCGTCCCGTCCCAGGCAACCAACAAAGCAGCATCCGTTGCACTGCGCATCAACGGGGTCAGACGGGGAAAGGATTGTCCGGCGGCCACATAACCACGCGCTGTCCGCAAGGGCTGATCACCTGCCAGAAAATCATCCGGGGTATAGGTTTCTGTCGTTGTCATCATTCAACCTTTATTTCTGAGGAAGGAACGCTGAGAGCAAAGAACCGACGGCTTTGTCGTCATCACTCATCTCCGTGTCATCACTGACATCCGTCGTCAATGACTCACCGTGCTGTGTTGCCAGCGCATCCAGGGCCGTGGTTTCTTCTTCCGCCACAGCAGCAGGTACAGAAGCCAGCAACGTTTTCGCCGCATCAACGGACATTGATGGCATCGCCGCCAGCTGGTTGGCTAACGCTTCCCGCCCTTTGGCTTCTTCCAATCCCAAAATGCCCAGTACGCGCTGGCGTTCGCCTGTCAGCGCCGCTGATAAATCTGGCTGTTCTGTGGTTGTGTCCTGGACAGCTGCGCCAGGTAGCGCTGCAGCAGGCTGTGTCGGCTGAGCAGCATTGTTGTTTACATTGGTGGTCATAGACGCTCCCATATCCACTGTTGTTGTACCCTGAGCATCTAAATGCTCAATCATGACGGCCACGGCATCAGCGCCGTTGACCACTTCATCTGCAAATCCGATCTCAACAGCCGCTTTGCCTTCAAAGGTTTCCGCTTCAGTGGCCAGAATGTCGTTCACGTCTTTGCCCATATACTCCGCCACTTTGCTGGCGAACATCTGCCGGGTTGCATCCAGCTGGCCTTGCAGTTTCTCGCGCACATCTTTCGGCAGCGCTGCATACGGGTTCCCGTCTGCCTTGTGCTTACCGGAAAAAATCAGGGTGACTTCCGTGCCCTGCTTTTCCAGCATCTTCTCGATGTTGGCGTGGGCCATGATGACCCCGACACTGCCCGCGGTGCCGGTTTGTGTGATTAACCGACGCGAACAGGACGACGCAATCATTTGAGCCGCACTGCAGTGCATGTCGTACCCCAGCGACCAGATCGGCTTGATCTGCCGATACCGGGCAATGATGTCAGCCAGGTCAAAACACCCGGAAACCATCCCGCCCGGTGAATCCACATCCAGCATGACGCCCCGCACTTCCGGATCGTCCATCGCTTCACTGAGCTTGGTTAGCAAACCGTCATAGCCGGTCATCCCGGAATAGGGATGCAACGCGCCCAGTTTATGAACCAGGGAACCACTGACCGGGATGATTGCGATCCCATCCATCACTCGGAAGCTTCGCGTGGCCGCAGCCCGGCTCTTTCGGTACGAGGACGCTTCAAGCTGCATCTGGTCGGCATCAAGCTCATTGCCATCGACATCAACCAGCTTGTTGATCACTCCCATCCGGTTGCCCAGCGCAGAAAAGAAAACCCGCGCATAGGCGGGCTGGACGGCTAACGGCTGATTAAACGCCTTGGTGATTAAATGTTGATAGTTACTCATTCGGACTCTCGCTTGGGTTATCCGGGGCCATGGCCTGCATCTTTACCCAGCTGGGTGGCGGAAGGCCTGCTTTTTTCCGTTCTGCCATTTCTTCGACCTGCTGAGTGAAGATTTCCTGATAATCCTCACCCATTTGCGCCAGCTCTTTCTCATAGGTTGAAAGCCCGGATTCAATCCGCATCACCGCTTCTTTGACCTCTTTGAGACCATCAATGGCCAGCCGACCTGCGCCAATCCAGTCGCATTTCGTCCAGGCATGGCGCCGCTGGTAAAATGAGTAGCGGGCTTTTTCCGGCAACCGAATATATTTTCGAGCCACCATTTCTTCAAAAATCAGCGAAAAGATCATGCTGGCAAAACGGTTGGCGATGATTTTTCGGCGGCCCATGAAATAGCGCCAGGAATCATTGTGCGCTGCACGGATTGTGCTGTACGACATCTGACTGTAGTTTCGCGACAGCTGCGCGTAATCCACACCCAGACCCGCGGCGATATAACGCAGGATCGACGCTTCCAAGGCCGCAAAGCCATTGTCTGCATTACCTGCCTGATGCAGGTTAATTTTGTCACCGGGAAACAGATGCGGCAGTTTCACACCATTAAATTTCACCGGGGCCGCTGAATAGTAATCGCCGTAAGTCATGAGCATCTTTTCAATGCTGCCACTTTGATCTGTCCCGAACAGATACTGCATAGCCTCTTCACTGCCCAGCTCTGATTCGATGCTCGCTGCGTACATGGCATTCACCACAGCGCGCTGCAGCGTGGTATTTTGCAGCGTATCCAGCATCTTGATTTGCTCAAGGCTGGACATGAACCGGTTGATGCCTCGGGTCTGCCCTCCCTCCACCGGTTCAAACACATGGATAAACCCCGCACGGCCATTGGCTGTCCAGCGGGATACCCGGCGCCAGGTTCGACCCAGGCCAAACTGATTACCACCTTCAGCAACATGGTATGCCAACGGGGCGCCATGCCTGTCGAACTCAACACCGGCCCGGCGACTGTCCGTATCCATCCCATTTTGCGGATTGCAGACACGACGGGGGGCAACCAGACGAATCGCGGTTGCAAATGGCGAATTCTGACGTGGGATCCACTCAGGCTTTGCCATGATGTCACCGCTGTAGGCATGGGTCGCAACAGACTCCCGCATCAACATGGTGAACGTTCGTTTTCCTTCAGCATCAATGAAGCAGGCCGGGTCTTCGGCTATATCCCGAAACACCGCTTCCACATCTTTGACCAGCCCTTTATCCGGCTTTAACCCCAACAGCTGCCAGTTCGGCTTGTAACTCAGCCGGTATTCAGAGCCGATAATGTGGTCCTGGTGCAGCTGGACGCCATTGGCGGCGATACCAGAATTTCGAACCACATCATCCGTTCTGGCATTGGCCTGCTCGAAGACCGGCAACAAGGCTGCATCAACCGATTGCGACGGAACACTCCAGTTGCGCATCTGGCCGCCGAATCCTGATCCGCCACCTCGGAAGACGGCCTCCCGAAGTGGCGTTTTGCCGTCTGCGGCAACTAGAAAATTACTCATTAAAACCTCACTCCTGCGGGTGGCCGTCGCCGTGTATTGCTCATGCCAAGCTGAGATTTCAGCTCATCGATATAGGCTTTGAGGCTGTGAATATTTGCCCGGCTGAACTGAACCGTCCGCCCGTCTTTCGTGATCGACGCTGCCATTTTCCCCGTCTGTAACGCGTGGTAGGCGCTTTCCGCCTCTCTTAATCTGTCTTGTAATGTCATCATCCACCTTGCAGGCGCTCGGCCAGTTCTTTCATACTCAGGCCCGTTTTTTTGCTGGCTTTCACTTTGGGCTCTTCCAGCTTCAGACCAAATTTCTGAACCAGGATATTCAATGCCGCGTGGGCATAGTTCCAACCGTCCAGTGCTTCATCAAACGGGTGGAACTGCTTGATCCACCGCCAGACACTGCGCCCGTTTCGAATCTCCAGCTTTTTCGTTGCTGAGCACAGCTGTTTGAAAAACTCGTCCCCAGCGATTTCGTCGTCCAGCGGGAAATGCACACAACCCGGCACCGGTTCGCTTCCTTTCGGTGACAAACCCAAGCGGCCATAGAGTCGGGCTTTCAAGCCATCGGTGCCCAAACGGGTCAGATAAACCCGTTTGCTGTTTTTCTTGCGGGGGAAGTTCTGGATGGGTTTGCCGTACTGGTTTTCGCCCTGAATCGGGATCACCCACATCACGCCGTGATCACGGCTCATCTGGTAAACGTCTTCCGTTTTGTGGCCCATGGCGTCCCAGCACCACAGCCTGACGTCCATTTCTTCACCACTTTGTTTTTTATATCGGTTGTAAAGGTTTCGTCCGGCAGCATCTTTCAGCGTCTGGCTGGACAAATCCCCAAGCAAGACAATGTGATCGACCAGCCAGCACTCTTCGCCAGCACCCCAGGCCCAGATATACATTTCAATCCGGTCATCCTGAGTGTCGATACCGCCGGTTAGCACTACAGCCCGATCAGGGACAGGGTTCTCTTTCCTGTCCCCTTTCCACCAAATTTCACGACGGCCTTTGAGGACTTCCCAATCCAGTTTGTCGCGGTAATCTCCCTGCCACAGCTCCCCTAAAATCAGATTGATAAAGGTTTTCAGCTTGGCCGGATCGTCCTTTTTCTTGAGGAATTCACGAACCAGTCCCACCCAGCCATCGGTCATTTTGGGGTTATACGCCGCCCAGCAATGGATCCCGACGCTGACGGGTGTCGGTGCCGGGTTATCATCCCCGTCAAAAAAATGAATACCGTCCCGAGTCCAGGTGAAATCCTCGGCCATCCATCGGCCACCCTGCTGCATTTTCATCAAATGCCGGTAATAAATCGGATCTTCACATTTGAGGCAGCGATAGTGTGCCGTTCTGGCCTTCGCTTCGATGGACGGCTGGTCGTTGTCCCATTTGAAACCGTGTGGTGTGTCCGGACTTCCCCATTCCAGCACCTGCTCGTGACCACAGTGAGGGCACGGCAGATAAAACCGAAACGTCAGATCCATTTCGGCCATCAGCTTTTCGATATGCGATTCACCCGCATTGGTCGGGGTCGTTCCCCAGCGTTCCATCGGAAACGCGGCCCCTTCCAGTCGGGTTCGGGCCAATGCTATCGGGTTGCCTTCTTTGCCCAGCTCCCAGTCCCAGCCATCAACCTCGTCACCAAACAGTGCCGCCTTGGTGATCCGCCGCATGTTCTTCGGGGTGGCCGCGCCAAGAATGTCGAGTATCCAACCTAACCCCACTTTCTTTTTGGTGGTGTTGTTGTGGTCTCGGGCATAGAGGAACGGGAATACCCGCCGCATCAACGGCATTTCTTCCCAGGCACCATCAATCTCATCAATGGTGAAATTCTTTGCATCGTCATCGGTGGGCTGGTAAATCACCGTGTTCGTTTTGTACTGGTGCAGCAAGCAACTCACTGCTGCGACCAGCATTTTTGACCAGCCGATACGGGCCGATTTCTGGAATGCCAGTCGCCGGATGTTGCGGTTACACATCATATTCAGGATTGCAACCTGGAAGGCCAGCGTGACCCAGGCACCTTCTTCCTGAGACGAACCCGACGCTAATCGGTAATGTTGGTTAGCCCATTCACTACCACTGATCGGCGGTGTTCTCCTCAGTCCCGACAATCCATTCCGGACCGCCTTGCGGATCGCTTTCAACATAGTCGGTGAGGTCTGGCTGAACATCGGCACACTCATTTGATGCTGCGGCAATTTCCGCTTCTAACACTTCCACCGCTTCCGGCGGCATATCCGGCCAGGCACTTTTCATCTTCGGGATCAGACCATCCATGCGCGATGTCATCCTGGAACCAACTTGTTGCAGCACATCCACGACCATCTGGATCGGCGCATAGGATTTTTCAAACAGCACGCGCTTTGCTCGCTTCATCGCGATGTTTTCGCGCTTCTCTTCCAGCTTCAGCTGACGCTCCTGTTGTTCGAACGTTACATCTGGGTCTTCTTCCGGGGTTTCCGGTTTTGTTTCAGGTGCTTTTTGCTGTGATTTATACGTGATGTAGGCATGAATACAGGCCAACGGATCTAGCCCGTTTCGCCCCTTGGCAGCAGGCATGATCCCTTGCTGCTGAAGGTTTCGCACCTGTCTGTCTGATACACCAAGGAGCGTGCCTATATCCGACTGCGTGAACTTTTTGTCTGGATTGAATAGATCGCTCATTCATGGATAAAAACCGGAAACCGGAAACCCCCTAAATCAAAAAAAATTTTCAACGAGGCCTTTTCTGCGAGTTTGTGCACCCGTGGGGCGCAGGGGTACGCGAAAGGACCCATACCGTGCTACCGCGGTAGCACGGCCAACCTTCACCAACATAACCAGCAGTGACAAACATATCGGTTCAGGTTGAATTCCATTCGTAGTCGATGGTTGCATCATGCGTCAGGCTGGTTATCCAGGCACATGCCCTCTATAAAATTGGTTTCCGTAACACAATAATCGCGCCATCTCGCGTTGTATTACCCGCCCACGTGGGAGTTTTTCAGGTCATATTGTCAGTCTCCATTGCCGTGCTACCGCGGTAGCACGACACTGAGCTATGGTTTAGAACACTGCCGTAACTGCTCGATGTATGTCGTTATCTCAGTCATCTCGTTCTGAGGAACCGTGAATATTTGATACGTCTCGTTGTACGTCGTGTTCACCAGTACCGGTTGTGTTGCTACGCATTGTGCTTTGAGTAGTCCGCACCCGGCCAAACTGGCGGAGGTAATCAGCAGGATCACTCTTTGCAACACGAAGCCGCTTTTGTTTGTCCGCATAATCATCTCGCCTTTTCATTTGGATAAACTGCTCAACCAACAATGCCAATACAGTCAGTGCTGTGTTCATACGTCATTCACATTCCGAGAGTGCTTATAGTTACCAGCCAGTAAGTTCCAGGTGAGCTTTAACCACCATGGCCATTTGCGTTTGAACTCTTCACTCATCTGCGCATCCGCCTGAGACACAACACCAGCGAGACCAACAACAAAACCAATCGTCGCAATCGCCCATGCAGGTGCATCGTTCGCAGGAATAGACTCACTTGCCAAAACAGGCAATGAAGCCGTCATGGCAAGGATGGCTACTATGGATTTCTTGAAATGCTTCATTCCACTTTCCTCCAAATAAAAGAAAAGCGGCTCAATGGCCGCCCGGTGTGTTGCACTTTCTGTGGTTACGTCATCAATTCAAAATGAGGCCCATCGTAGCTGCCCCGCTGGTGTTCGTCCCTGCTATCACCGTTTTGATTCCAGTCGCCCCCCCAACGTAACTTCACACCGACTCGTTCAGCTGCTTTGAACATTGCATCTTTGACCAACGGGCATTTATCCCAAGCTGGCTGGCCACCCTGCAGCGGAACCAGATCAACCGCATGGCTAAAACCATCTTGTTGAACCAGATGCTTACTGTTCAGTGTCCAAGTCCGTTTAGGTGTGCCGTAATAGAGTTGGTGTTGTCGTTCTTTGGTCCGGACAGTTTCCGACACCGTGAAATCAACATCAGATTCACTAATGGCGATTGCGACGCATGCAGCGAGTGAAGGGTGTAACCGGTGGAGACGGTCAAGGCTTCGTTTGCCAAGGAAATACATGCTTCCCCCTTAAACAATTGATTTATCTTGCTTGTTCAGCTCTTTTCCCCAGCCAGCGAAGCGCAAACTCCCTGACTTTTTCAGTACCAATGAAGCCAACCATGCCACCCACAAAACTTGCTGCTGATATCGGCAGGCCAATCAAATCCAGTCCACTGGTGAGTGTCAAACTCAGCAGACCACACAGCAGACCTTCCAGAACAACCTGCCGACGTGAACCACGGCCATATATCACCCGAACAACAGCCACAGACACGGCTAACACAGCGCCATAAATTGTTGGTGAATGATGAGCCAGCCACGTCAGCAATGCCGCCCAAAGGTTCGGGTCTTTGTCTTGCATTACATCTCCGTGAATTTCAGGCATAAAAAAACCGCCCCGAGAGGCGGTTGGTCAAAATGCTGTACACTTATCCATACTGGATATATACACAATAATATGCACCGTTTTAATTTTCAATAGTCACTTTAAACATTTTGCGAGCAAGGCGATCGTATTGAATGAGCTGGGAACGAATGGTTTCAACATGTTGGGACCAGTCAGACCAATGATTCTGGTAATAGCGCTGTCTTTTCTTCTGAAACGCTTCTGAGTCTTCGCCTTTATCCCGACAGTCCTGCTCCACCAGCGCACGAATCAGTAAGGCCTTTGATGCTGTTGGTTGATACTGAAGTTCCTGTTTGAGCTTTTGGCCAACAACCGTCCATTCGGAAATATCTGCGCTGGTGGTCTGCTCTAATGCCAGCCCACCAGCAATCACAGGCAGCATAGCTTTCACCCGATTGAATGTCCTCTCCTGAATGTAGACACCTTTGCATGCCCAGGACATGACCCAATCATGGAGCACATGGTTAAAGAACCGCTCTCGGTTTTGTTCGCCATTCCAGTAAGGTGAGGCGTAAGCGAACATACTCCAGTCAGCCAGGTGAATGGCCTGCTTTCCCATACGGTCAATCGCAGCCAGCACCTTTGCCCCATCAATCCGGGAAGCGATTTCTCTGTCAGCAGCACCAAAGCCCCCGCCACCAGCGCCTTGATTATAAGAAGAACGGACACCTTCAGTCGCCATTCCGATCGCAGTTGACATGTCCCATTTTTCGATGTTTGTTGCTAGGCCCATAATGATCTCCCGAATGTTGACACACGCAAATTATCACACCAATAACTGTATATAACAACAGTGGTCGACCTTGTTGATTTTCGGAGTAAGCATCACAAAATCAGCAGCTTAGTAAAAATGCATAGAAAAAGTGTCAATTTGACAGTAACCCTAATGACCAGCGCTATGCCACTCTAAAGCGTTCTTTTTTCTTGAGGTAAACACATGGCTAGCACAGCTTTTATTTCTATCACTGGTGAGAAGCAAGGAAACTTGCTTGGATATGGAGATACTGCTAGGGATCTTGCTTATGGGGGGTAGACTTAGCTTTATCGGTTTATGGACTCGTTAATGAGTTGAAATCTATGGATCATATCGTTGAAGGCGCCAAACAGTTTAAGCTCTTCAGAGCATTAGCCGATGACTACGCCAAAGGAATGAAAACCATGGGTTCTGGCGCTTTAACTACGGAAATTGCTGCAGACGGCATCACAATGAAAGGCATGTATGACTCAGTTGATAATTGAAGTATTGCTATATCTGATTGGCACTTTGGCCTGTTACATTCTAACCAAGAAATTTGCATCATTTGTTTCAAAAAGAATGCATAGTAATTTCTGGTTGTATGCCTTCGTTTTGACAAATGGCCTTCTGCTGGTATCACAGCATTACAGTATCATGGACACTGGTCATTTTTTCTTACTAGACTTCATTGATTATCAATTTACACCTGTTACACAACTACTAGCGATCCCTGCAATCATATTGCAGTGCACAATCTTCCCAAGACAAAAGCCTACTTTAAAAATTTAAGCCACCCGCACGCTTCAGTACATCAATCAATGTGAGATATACTGAACTGATGCAGCTCACCTTGCACTAACAATTTTCTATTAGATATCATTCGTTAAAAATCGTCCCGATTATAAGAAGAACGGATACCTTCAGTCGCCATACCGATCTCGGCTAACATATCCCACTTTTCGATGTTTGTTGCTAAACCCATCTCTAAGAACTCCCACTAATATCTGTATATAAAAACAGTACCACAGAATAAAATATTAAAAAATACATCCTTTCTCATCAGTACTTTTGATCTAGACATCCAATATTGTCTTATTCGAACAATCAGGATTTAAAATTGTCTCGCTAAAGGGGAAGTAGACAAAGGTGCTTAATAAGCAGCCACACTACTGAGAATCCCAACTCCCCCCCTCACGCTTGGTTTCAATTTCACTAGTAAAAACATCACTTTGACTATCAATACGCTCAGAAAGCAAGGGAGGTTTTGAGGTAAAATTCGATCACCTAGATCACGTAGTTTTTGACTGAATGGCAAACAACAAATCAATCTTTCCGCCGACCTCCATGGCTCATGAAGACACCGTGTTGACTTCACTCACTGCTGAGCAACGTGCCATTGAAGATACGAGGGTTGCTGAAGCCACCCAACATAGTTTTTTCCCAAAAGGCTCAATGGCCTATGAAGGAGAAGTCCAACTCAATGCAATCACACCTCCCATCACAAAAACAAAACCACCTTTGCAAAAACAGCCAAAGCAGCAACAGAAAAGAAATCCTGCGCGGCTGCCTGCACGGACAACCTTCCGTGGACGCGAACCTAAAGTGTTCACTACCTCGATGAATCGACAGGCGGATGGCATCAGCCACGAACCCTTAACAAAATTTGGTGGCATCGCTGTTTTTAAGTCCGGGGAATCACAGAACCGAAAACAAGGCTTCTCAACCATCAACACTCAGAATCAGTCCATGCTTGCCGGGTGTAGTGATCATTTAAAAGCGAGCCTGGAAAACCGCGGTCATTGGCGCCTGACAAGAAATGGGCAATCCGTCACGCCGGAATGGATGATTGTATTCTCGCCAACGCGGAGTACTGGCGACAAACTTGCTTCACAAACCGAGTTAGCCCAGCTATCCAGTATTCAGTCGCATCTGCGTTTACGTGTTGTCAAGACAGCTGAAGATGAAGAAATGATCACCGGCTTCCATACCGGCGAGCATAACGAACGATACACGGCGCCCTTGCCGGTTCTGCATGCTGAGAAAATTGGCATGTCAGATTACAAAGTCTCACTCCCCGGCGGCCTTGAGTTAACATGGTGCGCTGATGATCGAAATCTGAGCCCACTCAAGCACCCGGTCAAACCCGTGTCCAGAGTCAGGGTTGAAGACATTGAAGTCCGGCCGCTTGACTCTGATGAGATCGCCAGCGAGCTCTTCAGCGATAACGAGCTGCTGGAAGTGGTGATCGCCTTCCCCGAAAAAAGTGCGATTGAGCCGCTGTATCTGCTGATGCCACGGGATCGAACAGCCGACGAGCAACAGCTCAGTATTCCTTTATATGCAGTCGGCAACCATGAGGCCGTCTCACTGGCAGTTAATCAGCCAGCCCCTCTTTCTTTAGACACCTTGCCCCAGACAGCTTATGTCAACTTTCTGCCCTACATTGCTGAGGGGCTAGCCTGGATTGGATCGTTCGTTATCGCCGCAAGTTTCACCCCGAAAGGCTCACTCCAAATCGCACCTCAAGACATGGAGGACCAATACTCAAAGCTTTGGCACAACCAACTGCTTTTTCAGGGGAAACTGCATAAAAGCGCTGAACAGGAAATCTATGAATCTGAAGGGATCCGGCCAGATTTTACCTACAACCTCAATACGCACTACGAGCAACACATTGAAATTGAGTGTGATGGAGAGGCGATCCAAACCGCTTACTTTACAGATGTCACCGGCAGCCTTCCCAAAACCAGTGAACACAAAGTCCCCACTGAAATTCTGCAAGAAGAAAGACAAGGCTATTTTGCCGACATCAGTGGCTTCACCCTGAAATGGAAAGATCATGCACTTGCCAGAGAAGAGGGTGTATTGCAATTGCTTCCGGATGAAATCCTTTGGGATGGGACCCGGAACGTCATCGCATCCGATGGGACCACCAATCGTATTCAGGTTGCGGCCGGGCATGAAAATCTTGAGTTAATCTTCATTCCGCTTGTTCGCCTGAGTGGCACGGTTTCCTTTAATCTGCCACCCACCTGGCATGAGAGCCTGGCCCCAGAGGAAGACAGAGAATCAGGCCGGATGGCCAACCCGATTCAGACCATTGATTTAGGCGACCGCTTTACTTCGCCCTTGCCCGATCCGATCGATGATGGAATCTGGACAACACCAGAAGCAGAGCCTGTATCATCCGGGCGCTACACCACGCCAATCCATACGCCAGAAATCTTTATTCTCTGGACACCGGATTCCTCCCCGCTGCCCCCCATTCTGGTGATGCTGAAGCGAATCAGTAAGTATCACAATTATCAGCATGGTCAGAGCCTGGCAGATTTGAATGATGAACAACAGCGTAAGGTTGAAGCTTATGTGGCTGCTGTGGAGTCTAATGACCGAGAAATGTATAAGTGGGCTAAGATACAAAACGATGCTAAAGTGAGCAAAATTACGAAGACTGAAAAAGAATACATTCGTGAGTTCTCTATTCGTATTGGAATGTTGCCTCAGCTAGAAGTCAATAATGAGACGGGAGAAGTAAACTTTGATGAGTATTCTGCTAGCGACTTAGCATTACCTGAAGAGTACTGGAGTAAAACCGTCCCTCAACAGGAAGTCTACCTTGATTCCAAACTTAAAACAGAATTAAATAATCAAGGACAAGATTTAAGTATCTTCTTCAATGAAGACGGAAGCCGAAAAAACAGTTGGACCTGGCACCATCACCAAGAGCCAGGCCGTATGCAATTACTACCATTTGGAATACATCTTCTCTATCAACATTCAGGTGGATTCAAAATATGGTGTACAGGAGGAAGATCATAATGAAAACGATGCAATTTAAACAAGGTACATCTTTTGAGCCAATCACGGAGGAGCATCTGGAAGAAGCCGATGAGTTTTTTGATGAGTTTATCGGAGGAAAACGCTTTCCCCTTGCCCTAATAGAATTGTTGAAAAAAAGTAATGGTGGAGAACCAGTTCAACGCTACTTTAAAACTCAAACCAACGAATACCCAATTAGGTTATTTTACAACTTAAGCGATGACGAAACCATCATTGCGCATGAGTCAAATGGTATTTTTGATAAGTGGCATTTTTTAAAAAACAGATTTAATAATCCACTCTTAGTACCAATTGCTGATACCACCTCTGGGGATATTATCGTACTAGATTACAATGGAACTGCAAAAGATAACCCTCGTGTTGCACTGTGGTTCCATGAATGTGATGAGAAAGGTGAGTTCAGCTATCCTATGGAACATATTGCAGATAACATGGAAGCATTTCTCGATCTCCTGACAGAAGTCTTCACGAGAAGTTAAGGTGATAGAAACCAACACTGGTTGATTTATAAACAAAAACTTAGTCTTGGGCTATTTAATTAAGTCGCCCAAGGCTTATCGAGAATAAAATATAAGAATGATTGGTTCAGAAAGCGTTTATGATTCAACTGATAATTGAGGTATCACTTTACCTTTCAGGAACTATTTTTTGTTATCTCATTGCCAAGAAATTTTCCGTATTTATATACTATAAAATGTATAGTATTTTTTGGATCATTGCTTTTCTACTAGTAAACCTTCTACTGATAGGTGCTCAGCACTACAGCATTATGGAGAATGGTACCTTTTTCTTACTCGATTTTATTGACTATCAGTTCTCATATTTATCACGCCTAATAGCAATACCAGCAATGCTATTGCAATGCTATTGCAATGCACTGTGTTCCCAAGACGAAAATTTGCAGCAATAAAACTTTAGCTCACTCTCAGCAGAGAAGCACCTCACCCACACCTCACCTTAGGCAAATCCCCCCAGCGAGTCGTGTATTGCGGGGACAGCAGTTCCCGCCTCATTGCCCACTTTTGCTCGATACCCTGAGCGGCCAGGAACATAGAATGGCTACCGTATTTCTGATTGATACTGTCGAAGACCTTCATCAAGGCGGGATTAGACGGTGACTCATTGAACAAATCGCCCTGGGCATGCTTGGCACTGGTCATCGCAATGAATCCAACCCCCAGCTTGTAATAGCGAACACCTTCAGCAAACAGCGAATCAACTAAACCTGAGACGGCCTTCGTGATGAGTGTTGTATCGTCTGTCGGGTAAGCAAAGCGGTGAACCTGCTTAAACCCGACGGGCTTTTCGTCATAGGGAGAGTTAGACGCAAACACCATCATGACCTGTACCAGCGATCCTTGCCTCCTGAGTTTACTCGCGGCAATATCGGCATGCTTACACAGTGCCTGCCCTAAAGACACTGGATCCGTGATTCGTTCACCCACACTCCGTGTTGAGAAAATCTGCTTTTTGTCAGCTCGCGCTTCGTCCCAGAATTTACATCGCTCCCCGTTCAGCTCCCTGACTGTTCTTTCAATTTCAACGTTGAATTCATTCCGGGCAATCCCCGGTTTCATTCTGGAAAGCTGCAGTGCTGTAACAATGCCCATAAACTGAAGACGTTTCGCTATCCGGGAACCGATGCCCCAGACATCAGATGTTTTCATCTGCGACAGGATCGATTCTCGTTGCTTCACCTCATCAATCACACAGACGCCCTGGTATCCACGAACCTTTTTTGCTGCATGGTTCGCCACCTTTGATAACGTCAGCGTTGGACCGATACCGACGCATACAGGCAATCGGCATTCTTTCCAGACAGTTCTCCGTATGTCCTTGGCATGTTCGAGCAGATCAGGAATCGCGTGGTGACAACGTTCAAACGACAGAAAAGACTCATCAATAGAGTAAACATGCTGATCCGGCGAGAAACGACCAATCACTTCCATCATCTTGGCCGACAAATCGCCATACAGCTCATAGTTAGACGAGCAGGCGATTACCCCCCGTGCCTCGCACATGGCCCGCATTTCGAAGTAAGCGCGAAACTTCTCGACACCCGCTTCCTTCGCCTGCCGGTTCGCTGCAACAACACAGCCGTCATTGTTGCTCAGTACCACCATAGGTTTACCGCGCCAGTCTGGCCGGAATACCTGCTCTGCTGAGCAATAGAATGAGTTGGCATCCACCAGCGCAAACATATTAACCCTCCATCAGTAAGCGGCTGGGCCGATGGCAACGAATCGAACGCACCACTACCCCTTCCACCGAGAACTGATCCACAGAAGAAATCCATACCGGATGAAACCCCGGCGCGGCAGAGAGTAACCGCCGTTGCTTCATGTCCAGCAGCTTACATACAAATTCACCGTTCAAGTTCGCCACCACGACATCCATGTTCTGTACCTGAACATGGCGATCAACGATGAGGATATCACCATCGTAGATACCAACATTTTCCATACTCCTGCCATAAGCCCGACCAATAAAGGTGGCGCTGGGATGCTCCACCAGCAATTCATCTAAGCTCAAAGGAAGCTGGTGATATTCCGCAGCCGGACTTTCAAAGCCGGTGATGCCGGCACTCGCGATTAATGGGATAACATTCATACTGGATATACTGTTTAAATACACAGTATTATTTTGGTCACGGATTGCTGCTTGGTCAATACGGATCGGGTTTTATATTAGAAAGGACGAATGGAGGTTTTACCATGTGTGGCAGGCTGAATATTCTCGCTAACATGCTGAACAATCAGGTTTCTGATGAGTTGCGGATCCGGTTTGAAGCCGAAGAAAATACCGACCTGCGCCCCACACAAAAAGTGTCCACAGTCGTCAAAGGGCCAGATGGCTTGCAGCAACTCGACATGGTTTGGGGGATTCAGCCCAGTTGGTCGAAGAAGTTACTGATCAATGCTCAGGAAGAGTCTGCCATGCAGAAACCTACCTGGCGAAATGCCATGCAAACACACCGATGCATCGTACCCTGTTCTGGCTGGTATGAATGGCGGGATGAAGGTGACAGCAAGAAACAGAGGTATCTGTTCAGCCACCCTTATGGTAAACCTCTATACATGGCTGGGATATGGTTTGAAGCAGAGACACCTCAATTGGTGACGCTCACTACTGCAGCAAATGAGGTTTGCCTACCTTATCACCACAGGATGCCGGTGATTGCTGACATCAACGGGTGTGATGCGTGGTTAGATAACGGGAATGATTCAAATTCGGAAATCGAAAATCTAAAAATAATTAATATGTAGTTAATCACACTCGATTTTACACATCCGCTGAACTTGTAATTCATAACTGGAAACCTCTAGTTTTGAATTGTCTCGCTAAAGGGGAAGTGGACAGGAATAGAAGGGGTAAAAATGAGCCTTTTCTGACACATTTAACGTAATGGGCACTTAACGTACCGAATTTTGCGACGGACTTTGCAATCTTTACCTGTAAGTATCTGGTAGCATAGTAAGATATACGCCCTCAGATTTTTGAATACAATGTTAACTTCTTAAGGTGGTACAATGACATCAATAATATGTTGGAGAAATCAGGAAGAAACTGATGGAATTTGGGCTGTTAGTGACTCAAGAGTTTCTAGCGGTAATAGTGTTATGACCGATAATTGCCCCAAATTATTCTCTATTACAGCTAATACATTCGAGTCCACTTATTACTTAAAATCAAACCGAAAACATTTATTTAAATTTGGATTTGGATTCGCCGGTAGCACTTTAATCGGTATAAATGTAAAAGAAATATTGAGCGTTTTTGTGTCCAATCTGAGCGAGATACATTATTACGATGCTCCTGATTATTCTTTTGAAGAGAAGTTGCCATCCTTAATGGATGTTGCAAGGTTAAGTAAGAAAATCGGTGAAAGGTACATCCAAAGCATAGGGGTCTTCTTTCCAAATAATGCAAAATGTGAATTTGTAATTTTTGGATATTGTGTAAAAGAGAAAAAATACACATCAATTAAACTATCGAATAGCCCTCAATTTCCTACGGAAATTGAAATTGAAGAAGTAGATATATCAAATGGTTCATATTTAATTTTGGGAGACAAGAAAGATTATATTGAAAACAAAATTGAAGAAACAAAGAAAAAGTTTGAACCTTATAGTCTTAACTGGTGGCGTTCTCCTTTTATTGCATTAGCCAATGTTTTGAGAGAAGAAGGCACAGGAACTATTGGTGGGTATTTGCAGTTTTGCAAATCTACTAATTTTGATACACGTTTATATAATCTAACTCCACATGATAAATTAGACCTTCAGTTTGTCGGTTTTAGTTTATTTAGTGACATATACTTATTAGGTGGCTTCTCAATTAATGGTCAGGGTGGTATGACAATACCTGGTGAGGATGGTTGGGATTTTACAAAGCAATCAGGATGATGTGTAACACAAACGGTTTTGGTATGGAGCAAGGAACTGACACGAGGTTGGACATTTCCGAGTTAAAGCCTTAACTCTAACTCGTCAGTTTCAAATTAAAATTTCTATGAGTTAACACCGCCTAATGGCGCTGGCAACGCATAACACTAAACTCAAACACAAAAACCATAACCACCGAAGTTCAATGGAGCTGAAAGCGCCAAGCGTTGACAGTCACTCTTGAGTCGTTTGTTAAGTTGTAATTACAGCGCACTAATCAGGGCAATACTTGCTTGAATTGATGCTTTATTCTTGGTTATTTTCCCTACATCACAAAGTGAACTAATACTCATTCGGTCTGAAAAGTCTAATATAGTTTCAATTTCCGTTTCTAATCCACTTTGTTCAAAAGCTAATGAGTACATTTTAAGTTGCATAACTCCCGAATGAGTTAAACTGTTTAACCCTTTCCAGTGTTCTTCTTTAAACTGCTTTAGCTTACCTTTCAGGTGAGGATTCATTTTCTCGACATCATCAACAATTTCACCGAATTGAATATTTCTTTTCTTATTTACCGATTTAACGGCGTCTTTTTGGAGCTGTTCAAGTTGTTTTTCACTGGCACACTGATATATCCATTTAGCTTTAACATTCGCCTCGAAAATTACTCTTAACAATGCTTTAGCTGAGCCGATATGACCTAGCTCAACCAAATCATAAATTGCCCTTTGTGTATCAAACACCACGTAGTGATTCATTAATGCAAAGTTTTCCCTTATTGAGCCTTGGAAAGTAGTGCCATCTAATAATTCTAATACTTTTTCACCAATGGGATTTTTCAATTGAACTCCTTTACAACTTAACGCCCGGCTCACGCGCCGGTTTGGAGCTGCGCAGCAGCGGAAAATCGATCGCCGTGCAGCCGATTGTTAGCGTCGATTTTCATCTTCCGTCACGGGATGATCTACCAACTCTTCCGGAAGCTCCTCAAGTATTTCTTTAGAGTGATACTGAAGGATGATTTCACCCTTTGTTAATCTCTCCGTCCAATACCTGCCTACTAGCTTTTGCTTAGGCTTTTCAATGATCTTGAACACTGCTGTTCCATCATGCGGAATACTCCGCTCATTCAAACTTAATCTGGGCTTGCTCGTATAGGAATATGCTATGTTTTTAATTTGTCGATCCGGTTCGATCAGAAAGCCCTCAGAATATGAAGAGCTTTCCATTTCACTCGTAAGCATCATGCAATGAATGTGAAAGAAAGACTGGTTTACTGTGAGCATTACGGGTATGGGAGGTGGCTTTTCTCCTGTTTCGGGATTCTTCCAGTCGGAGTATATAAAACCCACCCAGCTTCCATTTAAATTGGGAAACGGAACAAGCCACCCTCTAAATATTTTAAGTTTCCAGCCCCATTTTACAAATACTGCAACCACTATAAGATCAATAGTTACAACCTTTGGTACAAGACCAAAGAAATCTTTTAGCTTTGACAAATCAAGACCGCCAAAGTAAGCGAGCGAAAACCAAGCAACTGCTGAAGTTCCGACCAGCAGATACAACGAGCTTTTAATTGTCACGTTACGCATTATTTGAACCCAAAGTAGTTCCACGCCGCTTTAGCAAATTCACGACCATCCTCGCGAGTCCATTTTTGGTTTGAGTGAAACAGGAAAACGCACTCACTCACCTCTAACCATCGTCCAGAGGTCGGCTCATCACCTTGAAGGTTATTCCAAATATGCAAAAGCATGGCTCGTAGACGCTCTGTCCATGTTGGGTAAGAAAATGCATTGTCTGGGCAATTATATGCTAGGCACTCCATGAAAAATGATGGCAACTCACGAAATGTGCCATCTTGTGCCATTGCATTTTCAACTCGCTTTAGTAGGCGCGCTCCTTTCTTATAGGCATATCCGGTTCGATTATTCTTTGCTGTCCCATTTTCCTTTTGTTGAACTGGATAGTTAACGATGCTGCTACCATCAGTTTTGAATATTTTTGTTCCATCTCTCGATCCATGGTTCATGTAGTAGCGATAACTAAAACATGGAACTACATCGGCATCTACGCGTGCGGAGTTTGAAGTTATCTGTATCGCGGTAGATCCCGAAGAATCTACCTGGCCCGGAAACTTTGTATTCATAGCAGAAAGAAGCTCCGCTCTTAACTTTTCTGGGGTCCATATTCCCTTATATGATCCACAAGACGGATGATTACCTTTTTCAGATTCCCCCCAGTATCGACATTCCGTGCACTCCACTGCTATGTCTACATCACTATCTGCCCGCACATTAGTATTGTTAGCGTAAGACCCCTTTGCAAAAACTTTCAATGAACAATCATTGAATGGTTCATGTGCATCTATCGCTTGGCGAATCATCCGCTCCGTTCTATCTTGCTTATCTTGCTCCGTGCTACTTGAAGGGCCTGTCCATCCAGACAACTTATCTTCCAAACTCATTGCTTACCCTCCTAAAACGCTAACATTTTTTAGTGCGCATGCGCGTTTACCACGTTAGACCAGTAAAAACGAGCACAGTTAACTATCTGTATGTAAAAAACTTATCAGCTTTCTATCAAATACACCATCTGGAAAAAACGCGCATGCGTGTTTTCAAAACCTATTAACTAATTTGGTGTAAGTGTATATGATTGATTTTAAGTGGTTTTGATAATTTCAGATTAAAAAAATGCGCAAACTAATGAGGTTAAAAACGCAAAAAGCTACTTAAATTAGAATATGAATGTATACCCATCCAGTTCCGCTCACTCATGAAGAGGCGCTAAAAACAGGGTTAATAAATAAGAACTGTTAGGGCAAGTAGTTCGTCAATTTTCGATTCACTAAACGAGTGCTAGCAAGCTTTGGGGGACTTCTGCGTTACGAAGTGCCACCCACGAAAGTTCTGGACAAAACTTAGTTAGTGTAATAACACTAACTAAACCTCAATAGATTAGAAAAACTATCTTGAAACCTTAAACGCTTGCTATGTAATTTTTTGCCAAAATGGTCTATTTATATATAGGTGCGTAGACTCTACTGACTGTTCTCTCGGAATTGAATTTTGATCGAAGTAACTAACCCAAAAAGTTACCGTTTTAAAAACATAATCAGTTAAAGTCATCTCTGTACCATCTTCAAATCGGACAAGGTAGCTAGGTCTAGCTTGACCTTCAGATTCTCTAAATTCTTTGTCATTAACTGCTTTTTGCAACTTTTCAGGAATGTTTTCACCAACACAAAACTCAACAATATTTGCTGTTTGTGTTTCTGATTCTTTAAGTTTAGGTTGATAGAGTTCAATACCAAAATGTTTAACCGAGTTGGCAATATCTTTCGCAATTGCTAAATAAAGTTCCTTATCCCACTGCTGATTTAGCTTCTTTTTTTTGGCTTGTTGGCCTTGATAGTTAATGCACCAATCACGAATTGAATGCGCAGTGACTGAAAAATTGAAGAAATGATCTGTTATATTTTCAGGTTCTTCTTCAAACGTAATCCTGTTCCCCTCGCGGATTAGCTTAAGAAGCATATCCTTGGGTTCCGAGATTCTTTGTATAAATGACATATAACCTCCTATTCAACTTATTCAACGCCCAGTTAAGGTGAGCGACGAAATACCAAATATGCTGCATAAATCTTAAGCACATTAATCAACGCACAGTGAAAATGCCACGCGTGCCGAATCATTCTTGAACAACTGATATCGATGGCACTGACACCCCACCGAAACTGCTAGCTTTTAGAGGCTAGCTTAGTTTGAATATGATCTAAAAATTTTGCGCTATCTCCAACATATCTGACGTAAACGTCAACATAGTTGGCATCAAAATGTTGTAGCAATGTGAGAACCTCAAAATACAGACCAGACTGATTTAAGTACTCACCAACTTTAGGTGGCAACGGAGAAATAACCTCTTGGTCTCTTTCAAAGTTGTCAAATTGACTACCTGTTTCAATATCAACAAGGTAGTACTTTGTACGTTCATCATCACTTAAATGTGTCATTTAAAATGTTCCTCCTTTAGAACACGGAGTAATAGTGGTATAAGTTGCATGTCAATGTGTATAGAAAGCAGACTAGGATTCGTGAGGAATCCCCCCTTCAGATATGTTTCAGTAGGGCAAACTCGTATTGACAGGATATGTATAAACAAAAGTACTAACGAACACGTGCTATTAGCTCAGCAACCCATTTAGGTACGCTACCGCCCCCACGTTCGCAAAATTCCGTGCCCCTCATCTACCCAGCATAGCTGCATGCAGAACTGTAAACACAGTGCAATCACAGAGATGTGCGCTCATTAACAGAATTATGGGAATACGAAGTGATTTGAGTACTTTAGGGTTGCGGGTCTAACAAAATTTGGGGCAAAAAATCATTCAACCGCCCCCATATCCAGCGCCTTTTTGATCGTCGCTTTCACGTACTCCAGCTGCGAGCCATACTGTTGTTCCCAGGCTTTAGGATCATGGTGGAACTTCTGGTGCTCACTGGCCAGCATGGGCATGGTGAACAGGTCGTGGGCTTTACCCCCCATCTTGCCTTCACCGTGCCCGATGAGGTGGTGAGCGACTACGGGGTCTAAATCACTGCCCTTTCGGCCTGTCACACAGCAAGGCAAAGAACGGACGAATTTTAGATAAGCTTCTGACTTCCAGGTATTCGCTTTGGGTCTGGCCATGAACATTGCTGGTGGCTCGGCATCTACCTCCAGCTTCTTCACTGGCTTTGCCAAACGTTCGACCAGATCAGAAACCGGTTCAGCGTATCTGGCATTGGTCGAGCGTTTCGCCCCAAGTCCAACTCGCTTGTGTGCTTCTTCCCGCTTGAAAACGTCATCCAAAAAAGCATCTGGCAGGTGTGGGTAGACTTCATGCCTGACGGCCCACCAGCAAAGTTCTGCGGGCGTTAAAGCATGCTGGATTCCTAAGCCAAGTTGCGAAGCCACAGCACTGAGCGCCCAAAGCAACACGTTTCGTTTTGCCAGTTGTTCACTCTTCTTGCCTTGGGAACGGCGTGCTTCGTTGTCGTGATGCCAACAAGACCGAACTGCACCGCCGGCACATTCTGTAATTGTCAGGTTCTTATCGCAGTAAGTACCGTCACCCAGCTGGCAGTGTTGAATCTGATTCATCCAGAAGTTAAACCCATTCCCTAAACGCTTACGAACCTCAGGATGATTGAAGAAAGCGATTAACCGATCGTCATCCACCAGCGAACTGCTTTTGGTTGCCTGGATAGGCTGATTTAGCTTACCGCTCGGGACATTCACGAAACTTTCCGGCAATGGCATCACGACGACACGATTGCTGCCCAATTCCTCGACGAAAGATTCCAGCAGTTTGGTTCCTGGCTTGAGCATCAGTAAACCCAGCTCTCGATGTGGAAATGCCTGTAACACCAGCACTGTGTTAAACCTCCGCCAGCCACAGCTTGTTGCTGTGCCCTGTTTGTTCGTTGTTCGTCATCTGAATATTCACACCAGCCTTGCGGGCCTTGTCCACCAGCCGGGCCAACACACACACATGCACATCCAATTCTTCACACAGCTCGACAGGGCTCCATAGCTTCCGGCGTGACGCCATCAAACAACGAAGATCCTTTTCACTTGCCATGTTTGCCTCCCAGTTGATCAACGAGTTCCTGCCGCTGACGAGTCAAGTTTTCAATCCGGCGCTTACAGGATTCAATTGCCTCCTGCGTGGCGTTCCAGTCAATCGCACGCAGCATCGCCTGATTTTCGTTGTTAATCTCAAGCTCCAAATCGCGGATATTGTTTTTCAGTTGAGTTCGCTCATCCGGTTTCGGTTTGGCAGCAGGTTGAGCCGATACAGCCACAAAGCCCTTGTCCTGCTCGCGTGCCAACCAGGCATTGATGAATTTCCGGATCCCGGATTTCGTCTTCCGGCGCTGAGGGTTCGCAATCAGCCAGCCAATCATGTTCCGGAACTGCTGCTGAACATCCACAGCTGGATACAACTCAGAAAGCACTGTCAGGTCATCCTGATGAATCGGGTACATCGACTTGTCATTCAAAATCAATTCAAAAACTGGCTGCTGTTCGTCGGCATCGAGCTTGCTCGGTGCATTCAATGACGGATCTTCTATTGGTGGATCTATTGATGGTTTATAGCCGGATTCCGACCTACCCCCCGTCGAAATCTGACCTACCCCCTCAGGCTGTTTCGTCTGTTCGAGATTCGAACGTTCAAATTTCGAATGGACGAAATTCGTCTGTTCAAAATCCGTCTGTTCATCCGCAGTCTTTTTCAGTAGCAGAACCGGCAACTGGTACTGATTGTTTGAACGAACCAAACGGCCAGTGTCCGCCTTCTTGAAACGGTTCTTCTTGAACAGCCAGCCACCCTGCTCCAGTTTCTTGAGCGTGGATTTCACCGTAGTTGGTGATACGCCTGACTTACGGGCAATTGTGTCGATAGAGGGCCAGCAAATGCCCTCATCGTCTGAATGGTCAGCCAAGCAAAGCATGACCAATTTGTCAGAGCCCTTGAACAATGGGATATCCCACACGTAACTCATGACCTTAACCGACATGCTCTACCTCTTCTTTCTTCAGTGTCCACAATGCAGGACGCTTAATGCGGTTGCCTTTATCCCAACAGACCCACGCGTATTCAGAATTATCTGAACCCTTGTGAACGAATGAAGGACGCGGCGTAAGGATCAACAAGTTCGTGAAAGGAAACTTTCGCCAGAAATCGGCACGGCCTTTACTGCCCAGCCAGCTCAGTCGAAGCAGAAAACACATGGTCCCATCCACGGCTAGATCACGATTCATGGCTGTTTGAATAAATTCCAGAGCAAGGCTGAATGGTGGATTCGTGATGATGACATCAGCCGACATATCAATGGAGTTATCCAGATAATCTACGCCATCTGTGATTTCTGCCCACTTAATCATGTTTCCAACAGGCAGCTCATTTGTGATCCGCCCATCTCCCCGGCAAGGCTCTGCAATCACATCACCTTCTCTAAATTCGATACATTCAAGCAGCGCTTTCACACACCAAGATGGTGTCGGATAAAAGTCTTTTTCAATTCGTGCTTTTGCCATCACACATTTCCCTCAAATACCGCTTTGGCCAGCTGGCGACAGATTTGTACCGGCTGCCCTTTTACCACCATGAAGTAAACAAACTGGTGGCCCTGAATCCGGGCCTTCAAATTGGTCTGACGCTTACCTTGTGATATTCTTTTCATCAGTTTTGCCTCGCAGTGAAACTATCGGCTTCTTGCAGTTGCCGCTGCTTGAAGCCACCCCAATCTCTCCTTCAACGACAGCCAGTTGACGTTCACATTTCTTCATCAGCAAGCGCAGCTGCTCAGCTTCATAATCACGCGAACTCTGAAACTGCTTATCCATCACTCGAAGGCTGGATTGAGTCATTTGCGCGACCTGTTCGACGGTTACCCAAAACTGTCCATTCATTACACGTTCTCCCCGTATACGGCATCCAATGCATTCATTGAAGTCTCAAACACAGCCATATACTGGCGCTTAATCTCGGTGATCGCTTTACGCTCTACTTTGTCGATCTTCCCATCCACCAGCGCTTCAGAGATCGTTTTATCCAGCAGGCCCTTCACGCCATTTAGTTTCAGCTGCAGTTCAAACAGCTCTACATTGTCCAGGTCAGAAACATTTGGCATCTCAACCACCAGGTGCCCGGTTTGCATCGCGAAGAATTCAGCAATATACGGGGTGTTATCCAAGCTCGCGATCAACGCAAGCTCATCAACCGTGAAGAACCGGGAGCCCTTCTTTTCGTAAAGATGGTTATTGAAGCTATCAACCGACATACCCAGCATTGCTGCAACGGCTTCCCGTCCACCTGTCACGTCCTGAATTGACTTTGTGACCATCTCTTTCTTGTTCACCATTTCCTCCTGAGGTTGGTAGTTTTGTTTAATTGATTTGGGTGCGAAGCTTTAATCATCGAGGAAGCTTGAGTAAATCAGCTTTCTTGTATTTTCCAGCAGACAAGGATTCGATCTGGCCTGCGTAATCAGTTTCTCCGGTGAAATCAGTACGAGGTAGGCAACCTCGCTCACACCACTTGTAAACAGCTCGCACTGAAACACCACATTGTTCAGCAACTACCTGAAACCCAATTGAAGAGATAACTTCCTTTAACATTTTCGACCTCACAAAATGAACATTTGGTACATGTTATGACGGAACTGATAGTACATGCAAGTAGTTATAAGATTGAACTAATGGTTCAGAATGAAAAAATGCGTGAAGAGTTTTCCACAAGGCTTGCGCAGGCCTGTAGTAAAGCTGGAATAGAAGAGCATGGTAGAGGGGTCATCATCGCTAAGCGATTAGGTGTCACCCCGAAAGCCGTTAGCAAGTGGTTAAACGCTGAGTCGATGCCAAGACGAGACAAAATGTCTGAACTTGCTTCATTTCTCGGTGTGGATCTCTATTGGCTACAATTTGGTGATGAATCCCGAGATGCTTCTCTTTCTAACGTTATCCCAGTAGTCGGAGTACCAACAGACTACCGTTCTGAATTTCCAGTCATAAGCTCAGTGATTGCCGGAATGTGGACTGAAGCTGTAGAACCTTACCCTTTAGAAGAAATAGATACGTATTTGCCAACAACAGAACGAGTAAGCGAGCGTTCCTTTTGGTTGGAAGTAAAAGGCGACTCCATGACCTCAGGTGCTGGTATCAGCTTTCCTAGCGGGACGATGATCCTAGTTGACCCTGAAATCGAACCAGAAAGTGGCAAGCTCGTTGTGGCCAAACTCACAGATGTAAATGAAGCCACATTCAAACAACTCATCATTGATGCGGGACAGAAGTTTCTCAAGCCTCTCAATCCTTCATACCCCATCATGCCAATCAATGGGAACTGCAAGATTATCGGTGTCGTAAAAGATGCGAAGTTAAAACTTTTCTAGTACCAAATTCTCAAGAATGAACCGCCACTCGGCGGTTTTTTTTCATCTCAAGAAAATTAATGAACTTTTAGTTCTTTACACAAACTGAACTTATGGTACATTTTTATTGTACTTTCAGATGACATGTAAGGAGCACAAACATGAACAACCACGAAACCTTTATCGCCGATAACATCCGCAAGAAGCTACTGCTCGAAGGCTATAAATCCCATCAGATCGGCATGGCCGTTGAAGCCGGTATCCGCCATTACCATTCTGGCAAAGCCAAAACTGGCCAGATCTTCAAAGAGTGCCTGGACCATGCCCGTGCCTACCTGAAACGCAAAGCGGCATAGGTGACACGATGACAGCGACTTACGAAACTCAGCACGGCGCTGTTACTGTCAGCGCCCCTTACTTCAGCTTCATTCTATGCAGAGAAGTTATCAGCCTGACGCTTATCAAAGACGGAAACCAAGGCTGGGGAGTATCCAAAGAAATCCGGGCCGATACCGAGATTTCACCCGAGTTATTCCAACTTTTCGCGCTGGAAGCGAGCCGTTTACTCTGACTATGACTGAGAGGTGACCTATGAGGCATATCCCACTGAAAGACTGGGCAATCGAGCATTTTGGCTTTGCTCCATCCGCTGCAACCCTTTCCACTTACGCGAAAACCAAGCAAATTTCACCAACGCCAGTAAAGTTTGGTGGTAAGTGGATGTGTGTTGAGGATGCTAAATTTATCGGGCTCGTAAAATCAAATCATGAACCAATAACAGATCCACTCGTCGCAAGGATTTTTAACGATGGCTGCGCGTCCACGTTCTCATAACATCACAACCCCTAACCTTTACCAGAAACTGGATAAGCGCTCTGGGAAGGTTTATTACCAGTACCGTGATTCTCGCTCAGGCAAGTTTCACGGTCTGGGCACCGACAAGAACCGCGCAGTGGCCGTAGCTAAAGAATTGAACCTGCGAATTTCAGAACAGCTGGTTGAGCAGTACCAGCATATTCTGGATGTAAACCCAGCCAAGGTCGCCAAGAAAGGGATTAGCACCAAACAGTGGTGTGAGAAATATATGGAGATCCAGCAAGAACGCCTGGATGCGGGTGAGATTGCTTTAAACACCCTCAAGAACCGAAAACAAGCTGTCAAAATTCTACTCACGCGATGTAAATCCATCGGTATTAAAGAACTGAATACAAAGACGCTTGCCGCAATTATCGATGAATATAAGAAGAATGATAAACCCAGAATGGCTCAAACTATCCGGGCTATTTGGATTGATGTCTTTAAAGAAGCCCAACATGCAGGTGAAGTGGAATCAGGCTACAACCCTGCATTAGCGACAAGAAGCCCGAAAGCAGAAGTTAAACGCAGTCGTCTACGTGAGTCCGACTGGGAACCAATTATTGCAGCAGCAAAATCCACAAAGCCCCCATACGTCGCTCATGCAATGATGTTGGCGCTAACAACTGGCTTACGGCGAGAAGACATTTGCAACCTAAAATTCAAAGATGTTCGCGATGGCTTCCTTTACGTTGCTACAGGTAAGTCCAGAGGAAAAACAAAACTGGCCTTTCCTTTGAACCTAACCAATCCCCTACTCGGCATTAGCCTTGAAGAGATCATTTCCATGTGCCGAAGTAATGTAGTAGCGCCTTTCATTCTTCATCAGAAAAAACGTTTACAGAGAACGCAGCCAGGTGACCCAATCAAAGCCAACCGTCTCTCACGCCACTTTGCTGAAGTAAGGGACAATACTGGCCTCACTTGGGAAGGTGCCCCCCCATCCTTCCACGAACTCCGATCTTTAGCAGAGCGGACCTATAGCAAGATGGGGATTGATACTCAGCTCCTGCTGGGCCACCGTGACCGCCGCATGACGGATAAGTATGCCGACATCAGGGGGGCTGAGTATGTGGTTGTTGGTGGATAGGTTCTTACTGCTGGTCAATGAATCAGAATTGCCCCAAAATCATTCAGCACTCGAATCCTGACCACTTTACCATGTCAGTTCTTGACCTACTTTTCCTAATAACAGATTATGTGCCTAGTTGAGCATTTACATAAGTAGCAATTTGTGAGTGCAAGGAAGAATAAGACCGATAAAACAGTATGTTACTGTTATGTATCTTTAAATTCTTAAAATATTGTAAAGACAATGTCTCCTGAAAAGACACTATTAGATAAATTGGAGAAGCTTGGTGGAATATACAAGAAAAAATCGTGTTGGTGATGCAGGTGAATACTATTTTGCTTACCATGTAACTCAAGAGTTGAGATGGCCTTGTCGATTATTAGATGTAGATTTGGGAATTGATGCTCAGATTGAAGTTCTTGATGAACAGCAGAGAGTTACAGGTAAGTTTGTGCTAGCGCAGGTCAAAACGACTAGTAATGGGGCGAGATCAGTTTCGATTAAAAAGAAACATTTTGAGTATTGGGGGGCAATTAAAGAGCCTGTTATTCTTGTATTCGTTGATCTTGATTCACAAGATGTGTTCTATAAAGCAATGACTAAAAGTTATATAGATGCAGCATTGAATAAATTAATAGGCGATAGTTTGTCAATTAAATTCGATTCGTCTGATACCCTTGATTTATCAAGTGGTTCGGCTCTTAGAAAACTATCGTTAGTTGACCCAATAAATATTTATATAAAAAAGTATAAAGAAATAGAAATATCACTAGATAAACTCGATAACATAATTAATTGCAGGTCAAATGACTGTGCATGTGATTGTTTGTGTGAACTAAAATCTCGTGATGACTTCGAGCTTGGTCTTGTTGAGTCGATAGTTGATGACATTCGTAAAATTCGAGACAAAATATATGAAATAGAAAAGCATGTATTTAAACATCAAGATATCCATGATGAAATAAAACCTCTTGACAAGGAGGTTAAAAAACGCTATGCACTTGCTCAAATTAAAGTTGAGGACCTTGTAAAAATAACTGATGCTGCTGAACAACCATATGGTATTGAATACACTATAGGCGAGTTGGAGCTAGATGAGTTATAAATTTAACTAATAAGAAATGCAATGGATGCATATAACGTATGATATTCTTGATTTGAGGTTATTTGTTCGCTGTAATAATTGTGTTAATGCACCATTGAATTAGACGTTATGTACTTGGAGGAAAAATGGAAGATGTAATTCAAGCAATCAAAACACAGATTGAAAATACGGAAGTCGGTAAAGATGTAGTCATCAGTTTTGGTGGAATACCCACTATTATCGATGTTGAAATGACCTTTGTGGGTGGATGGCTTATAAAGCAGGAAATTATCCCTGGTAAAAAACTTGTATTTACTAAAGGAAGTGGTGATTCGCTTATAGATTTGACTATCACAATTAGACCGTATGAAGGTTTAAGTTAGTTAGTTAGTTAGTTAGTTAGTTAGCTAGCTAGTGCAAGTATAGGGCAACGTATATAACAAGAGATCAAGGCTTCAACCTACTTTTACTAATCAGACAGAAACGTTTTAGAACATCAGCTTTAACACGTTTCTGTCCAATTTCGTTTTACGTATTTACTCAAAATAACACCCACGTCAAAAACCGAAAGATAAAAAGTTACACTGTAACCAAAACTCACAATACTTTGCACTTGGTAATCGCTCGCGAGAACTTACTGTCATTTTGGAGGGAAAGTTTTGGAGGGATTTTGGAGGGAAATTTCAGATAAGAAAAAAGCCTGTAAAATCAGGCTTTTCAGATCACTTGGCTACGAAGTACATATCCTTCGCGTAAATGTTTCCCTTGGGGTTATTGCTCGGGAAACCTTTGAGATTACTTTTCACCAGCCGGGTGTGGTTGTAATGGTATATCGGCATCACGGGCATAGATTGATCCAGAATTTGTTCGGCCTGACGATACAAGCGATAACGTTTCGTTTCATCCTGTTCATCAGAAGCACGTTTCAGCAGCGTATCAAATTGGGCATCACAAAAGCCGGTTTCATTGTTCACATGGTGACAAGTGAAACTGTTGAGCACGGAAGAAGGCTCCGCGTAATCCCCAAACGCATAGGAGCGTGCAACCGTATAATCTCCGGCGGCCTTGGCTGCCAGATAGGCATTCCATTCCATATTTTCCAGCGCGACCTGAACCCCTAAAGTTTTCCACATCGAGGCAATGGCAAGCGCCAGCTTCTTATGATTTTCACTGGTGTTGTAGGTCAAAGTCACTTTCAGCGGATTCGACGCGCCATATCCTGCTTTGGCCAGTAACAGTTTTGCTTCACTGATGCGTGACTGATGTGTCTGTGTCTGGAAGGCAGGCGAAAAATTGGTGTAGTGCGGAATAATATCCGGCACTACGGAAAACGCTGCAGGCTCGCCCTGCCCTGTGACTTTTTCTACCAGCACATTTCGATCAATCGACATGCTCAGCGCGCGTCTGACATCAGGATTATCAAACGGCGGCTGTTTCGTATTAAAGGCGTACACATAAGAGCCCAGCAAGCGTAGTGACTGAATCTGTTCCGGACTTTCTTTGAGGAGTTTCTGATAATACTCAAGCTGAACCCGGTTCGTCATGTGGATCTCACCGGCCTGATAACGCATCATTTCGGCATTTTGTGAAGACAAAGCCAGATAAGTCACCTGATTGATCACCGTATTCCCGTTATCCCAGTAACGTGGATTTCTGACCACTTCAACGCTCTCATTCGGTGTCCACTGCTTCAGCACATAGGCACCATTCGAGACAAAATGCTCCGCCCGTGTCCAACCATCACCATAAGCTTTCACCTGATGCTCTGGCACAGGAAAAAACGTTTTGATGCTCATCAGGCTGAGAAAATACGGCGTCGGTTTACTGAGGCTGACGACGAGCTGATATGGGTTTGGTGCGGCGACGCCCAGTTTTTCAGTGGATTGCTGTCCTGCGAGAATGGCCTGCGCATGCTCAATGTTTGCGGTCACCAAATTGAAACCGCTATTGTTGCCTGTGGACGGATCGACTGCCCGGCGCCAGGCAAATACAAAGTCCTGCGCGGTAAGTGGCTTTCCATCTGACCATTGCAAGCCTTTACGCAGCTGGAAAGTATAAGTTTTTCCATCCGGTGAGACCGTCCAGGATTCTGCTTGTCCCGCACTCACCTCTCCCTGCAGGTTTTCAATGACCAAACCTTCGAACAGATCATTGACGATGACATCGCCAGGACTGCCCGAACCCACGAAGCCCGGATCGATGGTGCCCGGCTCAGCGCCATTTGCCCGAACCAATTGCTGCTTTTGGGCTAATGAAACACCTTCAGGGACTGTGGCAGCGTGCGCTGGTGACAATACGGCAGTCAATGCCAGGCTGAGGCTGGAAACGAATCGTTTATCCATAATGCAAAATCCTTTTGACGACAGGCTTTTTGTGAGCAGAAAAATTGTGTATCGCAGATCAATAAGGAAGAACGGATGGGAAGTAAAGAGAAATGATGCCAGACCCACAATTCTGTGATGTCTGGCATTCAGAGCGATTGGGCACTCAGTTATTTCGGGATATTAAAGTTTTTGTCGTTCAGGCACGTAAATGTGTAGTAATCCGAACGCTCATTAAAGTGGCTAAACCCTTTCCCCTGGCAGTAAGCGCCATTCAGCTCATTCATCACGGTCAGCGTCTGCTGACTCTTGACTGAGAAATAGCTGTCATTGTCACAGACGACCCGGATCTTGCCATCATCTCCCTGAGAGAATGACTGTACTTTTGCTGCACACAGCGAATAACTGACATCAACAAAGTCATTGGCTCTCTCGTCAACCGAGGCACTACAACCTGCAAGTAAGACCGCTGAGACTGCAGCGAGACTAATTAAGGCTTTCACGATCATCTCCTCTCAAAAATACCTCAGTAAGATTGTAGTGCGACCATAAATAAATCGCATTAATTAATTGCTGATGAATCAAAAATAAGTCACATGTAATCATAAATTTAGTCAATTCTAATATTGACTAATCTAACTGCGAAACGGAGGTAAACGCCTTAATTTCCCCCGCTTCGATGAGAAAACAATCCATCCCTGCCGCAAGTGCAGCCTGTCGACCCAGCGCGGTATCTTCAAAAACAACGCATTGATGCGGAGACAGGCCCATTTGCCTTGCTGCTTCCAAAAAAGTATCTGGATGGGGTTTATGGTTTCGGACATCATCTGCAGTGACGAGCACATCTAATGAAGGCAAAATATCCGTCACGGTCAGCAATTCAAGTGCGTTGCGCTTTCGGCAACCCGTGCCGACTGCAATTTTCTTATCGCCCCGGTATTGCATTAACAGACCGTAAGTCACCGGGATCACATCCCCTTTGTGAGGAAGTTTTTCAAAAAGTTTCCATTTGGTGTCTGCGACGGCTTCTACATCATGATTCAACCGGTATTTCTCATTCATGAGCCCGGCCGTTTTAATCGTTGGAGAGCCACCAAGGCTCAGGAGCCATTCCGGCTCAAAAGGAATCTGAAATGTCTGACACGCTGCATGCCAGGCATCCAGATGGGCAGGCATTGAGTCAATCAACGTCCCATCCATATCGAAAATTAACCCTTGATATTGAGACAAATCCATCTTTCTCCTCCAGCAAGTCACAGATGCCATATTGGCTTACAATGACTGCGGAAATCCAGCGCTGTTTCACCTGTACAGCATGAAGAGCTACTCAACCTCCATGACAACCAGTCCCCACTTCTCGGCAATTCGATCGAAAAAACCCTGCGTTTTCTTCAGCTCAATCCAATGATTGATAAAGTTAATCCAGACCTGATCATCTCTGGGCATTAACATCGCGAGCGGGGTCGCCCGACGCATCCCCTGCACATGAGGCACCGCCAGTTGCGGAAAACGGCTGGTCAGTGTCGCGGCTTCTATATTGGACGTCACTATCACGTTGGCACGGTTCGATAAAAGCTCCTGATAAGGCTTTCCGCTTTCCAGTACTCGCTGCCTGGCTTTTGGAAAAAATTCCTTCACCATGGTTTCTTCGACCGAATTCTGGCGCGAAGCAACAGTCACGCTTGCCGTGTTAAAATCAGCCCAAAACCGGAATCGGCTTTGATATTGTTTCTGGGTTACCGGCACAAAGGCCAGATAATAGTAAGGCTGACTGTAGCCGACAATCTTTGCCCGGTTAATATTCAGTGCAGCACTGCCCGTCAGATCATATTTTTCCGTAACGATGCCACTGACCAGAGCTTTCCAGTCTGTCGCCACATACTCGACCGTGACGCCAAGATCCTTGGCTAACTCCGTGGTGATATCAATATCGTATCCTTTGTAAAAGTTTGTGGCGGGATCTCGCATCGTCATCGGGCCCCAATCTCCAGTCGTTCCTACGCGCAGCACCCCTCTGTCGATCACTTTCTGTAAACGGCTTGATGCCGCATGTGCCTGATTCAACAAAACAAAGCTCATGAGAAGAATAGGAAGAACGCGCTTCAGGAAAAAGGTGAATCTCATTGGGACACCCCCGAATACTACGATGCATTTTGATTTTCTTTTGAATAAAGATAGCAGTGTCTGGATGAGATTTTGCGCTGGGGTTGTATTTATTTGTGTATCAGTTTTGACATTGATGGAAAAAAATCAGAACTTGGTTAAGTAATCAAACATTGTCTTGTGGATGAGAACCTAACGGCAAAAAAACTGCACTACCGGGTAATGCAGGAAAAAGAGAATAAAAAAGATTGAATATTACCCATGTCTCTGTAACGGATATTCAGTCTGTTTGCCCGATTCAATTATGATTCAAATTATGTTTCCGCATCCGAAACTCACCGGGTGAACATCCCATATGCTTTTTAAAGACCCGTGAGAAATAAGAGACATCCTTAAATCCCGCCGAGTTTGCAATTTGAGAGATTTTTTCACGATCAGAACTCAGTAATCCGCAAGCCAGGTCCAACCGTTTCTTGATGATATACTGCTTCAGCGTCACCCCCATAATGCTATGGAATAAACGTGAAAAATAAGTGGGAGAATAATGACACGCGTTGGCCAGATCCTCTTCACGTAAGGGAGAGCTGAGATTTTCATCAATGATCTTTAACGCAGGTCTGATTGACATTTCCCGGTTTTCGAATCCAGGCTCGACATCAGACTCAACATGATGTGTATGCAACCGGCTGAAACATTCCTCCAGATCTTGTCGGCTCGCATTCGCCGACAGGACATCTTCGCCACCAGCTCTCAAAACATTCAGAGCCAGATTTCCATCCAGATTATGATACACAACAACCACCTTGGCTGCCGGGAAGCGACTTTTCACAGCGCGCAAAAGTTCAAATCCTTCTGATGTCGAGTCAATGACCTCAAGAAATATGAGTTCCTGCCCAGTCATTGATGACAATAACTCGTAAGGCGAGATCTCGACGACTTTGTGCGAAAGCTTCAGGTTTTCTTTCGCTTCAACCTGTTTGTCATGATGACTACTGCTGACCCAAATCACACATTCACCTTCAACTGCTAGTGTCATATTCCCATGCACAGAAATACCATGCGCATGAATGGCGGTTGACACTCCTTGTCGATGAATAAATTTTAATGATAAGAATTCGTATGAATATCAGGGCAAAAATGTATTTACATAAAATAATTAATGTTCAAAAAACTAAATAAATCCAGCCAGCCTGATTTGTTTCAAATATAAGTATCAATTTATAAAAAGTCTGCTATGAGTAAGACATCAATCAGTTGGAATCGTTCGGACAAAGCGAAAAGCAGTTTTCTTATCACGATGCATTCTATGGAATTGGCTTTATATCACAAACAAGTCTAACTTTTTCAAATTCAAATCATGCTGAAAAAAATTCTCAAGCACAAAAAAGTCTGACAGTTCTGGCCAGAATGCGTGTCATTTTTCAGGAATAACTTGAAATTCAAACACAAATGATTTGTGACTTACTTCAGATAACCTGTGAGTTGCTGGTACAAATCGAAACTGCTGTCTTCCAGCCAGCATTCAGAGATTTGCCCCTCTTCATGCCGAAATTGAATCATACCAGTCATTTGAATCACTTGCTTCTTCCCCGGAATACTGAGCCAGCCCCCCTGGTATTGTGCCTGGCAGCGATACCGGACCACCGTCAGTGGCGGTTGACTGATGACGTCTGCGATAGAAAAGGTCAGAGACTTAAACTTTTGGCGCCAGAGCTGAAGATAGGTCAGATAACTGTCATGTGAAATCTGCTGCCTGCGGCCACCCGGCAAATGAAAGGTAAATGGATCCGCCACGTTGGCGCTCAGACTGGCACTGCTGGCATTGGTCCAAATCTCCAGAAACCAGGCATCGATCCATGCCATGGTTTCCTCTTCAGCCACAGTGCTGCTTAAATTGAACGCCATAAAGATCCTTTCCCACGATGCCATCCTGTTCATGGCATCAAAAACATCGTCTCAATTTATCCTAGACCCGTGTCGGATCCTATGCCGGAGATACCGAATTCAATATTTTCTTCGCTCAACATCAAATTTACCCACGTTAGTGTTCAGCAAACTGCCGCTCCCACTGCAAGCTGAGCAGATCAAAATCCTGCCGGGTTGATTCCGGTACAGCGTCTAAAAATGGCTTTGCCTGCTCCAGATAGAACAAAGCTTTCTGACTGTGTTCCAGCAAGATATGGTGATGGGCAATCAGGACAAGCAAGTCCACAAAAACACTTTTATCATGACTCTGGCTTGCCTGAGGCAACATCGACTGGAAGATCATCAGGCTGACTTCCGGTGTGTTCGCAGCCATAATCTGCGCCAGATCCGGCCGGCGCGTTTCTGAGGTTGTATAACAATAGGTTTCGATGGGATCCGCCCATCCCCACTGACTCAATAGTAAAGCGTAAAAGACAATCCAACACCGGCAAAAGTTCTTCATCGACAGTTTGATGCTCCAAACACAAATGGCTCATCTTTATCACCTGTTTATCCTCTTGCCGAGGTCTTTTAGCCGACTTTGTATCCAACTTATCACATAACAGGTAACAGTAAGCTAAATTACACCAAACTTTTGCATACTGTCAGCATTGTTAAGATAGCCTCCCACGATTCGATTAGGACATATTCAAACGGGACAATACAGCCTGAAAGTAACTCAGGCTGGGAATATGGAGCTGATGACTGAGCTTTCTCCCGACAGCCACAAAGTCATAGCCCAGTTCCTGAGAGGCCCGGTGATTCCACTCCCCTTCAGCAAAAACAATCCGTCGTTTAAATGTCATGCCTGTATCCTGCTTTGCCCGAAAGGCTGCCAGCGCCATAATCTCGGTCCGGCTTGTCGCATCTGAGGACGATGCAAACGTCATCCGCCCCACATCAATACCCACAGCTTGAAGCTTCATACGACTGGCGGACGCCCAACCGCTGCTGGTAATGGCAATATGTGTATCCTGTCGCTGTTTCATCTGCTCCAGGAACTCCCGGCCGCCGCACATCAGGGAGGCGCGCTCAGGCAAAGAATTTAGCTGCTCACTCAGATATGACAGATACTGTTCTTCGACCTGTCTGTGAACCATCGAACGGCTCGTACTTGTGGGAAAATGAAGCAAGATTTCATCCAGCAGCGCCGGATCGGTTTCAACCCTTTCCTGATAACGTGATTTATCTAAAGTAATGCAGAGTACCGCTTCCACTGCCCGAACAAAGCAGTCTCTGTCGATTTCTTTGAAATCCACCAATGCGCCATCGACATCAACTAACAACAGATTCATCAATTTTCCTTTATCCCGGACATCTTCAATCAAGGCACACAGCATAGAATGTAAAAAAAATGTTTCAACAACAAATTTGTTAAACATGATTACTTCTTAAGAAAAGTCATGCCTTTACCATAAGCTTCAATACACTGATAAGCCACGCTGCTCTCCAGCTTGCTGGCAGAATTATCCGTGATGACAAAAACTTAACACGGTGTTTTCTTAGCAGAATCCTGAATTCTTTCCCACAATTACCCCGTTCACCTGATTTTTGCGTGAACGGCATGTGAGCAAAACAACGATAAAGGATAATCCTCATGAAAGGATCAACAGACCGTCGACGTTTTCTACGTCTGACCATGGCGGGCATTATTGGTCTCACCTTAGGTGATCAGGCTTTAAGGCGCCAGGCTCTGGCCAGTGAAGAACTGCCTCACTTAGCTGAAGATAATGCACAAGCTGCCGCACTGAAATATACCCATCAGTCTCCTCAGGAAGATCAACACTGCGGTAACTGTATGTTGTTACAAGGTAATGAAGGTGATGAATGGCGTCCGTGTTCAATTTTTCCGGGCCACACTGTCAATGTGAAGGGATGGTGCTCTGCCTGGACGGCAAAACCTGCGTAATCAACAAAAAAGCCCGTTCTGCGGGCTTTTGTTTGCGAACGAAGCGCAGACAATTTGAATCAATAGAACGGAGAAGAGAAGATGAATGGAGGCGCGTCCCGGAGTCGAACCGAGGTCCACGGATTTGCAATCCGCTGCATAGCCACTCTGCCAACGCGCCTAAATTGAAGCTTGTCTCAGAAGACGTTGCGCATTATCCAAATCCTGACAAGAAGTACAAGTCTTTTCTCGTTGTTTCGGCTTAACTGATTATTCTTACAGCAATCAAGCCACCTTGTGTAAATACCTCAAAAATCAGCTCAGTGGAAAAACAACCCCATGCGATCCTGCAACTGGACCTGCTCTACTTTCGTGGCAAACGTTCCCTCAAGACACGGCACGGTCATCACCTGATCCGGGCTTCCCTTCGCGACACAAGAACCACTTTTCAGCAATAGAACCCGGTCTGCATGTCTCAGCGCCCGGTTTAAATCGTGATTCGCCATGACAATCGCAATCCCCTGCTCAGACAGATAAGACAACAATCGATACAAAGCCGCTTCCTGACCAATATCCAGTGCCGTTGCAGGCTCATCCAGCAAAAGTAAGCATCCTTCCGGATTCAGTGATGGCCAGATTTGAAGGCATGCCGCCGCGATTCTGACCCGCTGCCATTCCCCACCCGACAATTGCTGAATATGCCTTGTCAGCTTGTCCGTGATGGATAACCACGCACTGACCGCCAGAATGGCCTGATGAATCATGTCTGAACCAGGCTCAGGTAACGCAGAAACAGACAGCTGCAGATACTGATACACACCCACAGCGAAGCCCGGTTTGTCCTGCTGAGAGAGATAACTGCGATATCTGGCCATATCTGCCAGATTCATCTCAGTCAGTAATGTACCCGCCAGAGTGACTTGGCCATGACAGGGAAATAAGCCAGACAGACACTGAATAGCCGTGCTTTTCCCGCTACCGTTTGGCCCGATAAAATGAACGACCTCACCCCGGCGAACGGAAAAACTCAAGGGCAATAACCGTGGCGGCATTGCAATGTTCTCTGCCTGCAGAATAGTTTCCGTATTGTTTGTGATTGTCATCCGGTTTACTCCACCTGTGACCGTAGCAACATCCAGATAAACACAGGTGCTCCCAATGTTGTCGTGACGACACCCACAGGTAATTCTGCAGTTGGGAGTGCTACACGGGCAAGAACATCAGCAACAGCCAGCAGTAACGCGCCAAAGCCTGCGGACAGAGGGAGCAAGAATCGATTCTCCGCCCCCAAAGCCAGTCGCAGTAAATGCGGAATCACCAGACCAATAAATCCAATCACGCCCGCCAGCGCCACAGAAGCCCCGACAAGCAATGCGATGACCAAGATCAACCGCCAGCGTAAAGCCGGAACATCCAGTCCGAGCTGACGAGCATGAATGTCGCCCAGCATCAGCACGTCCAGCTGTTTGCCACGGGTACAAAGCCAGACCAAGGCAGGGAAAAGTATGAGCAATACACTCAAATGCGACCAGCTCACGCCCCCCACACTGCCCATCAGCCAGTACATCAGTTGCCGCTGACTGAGATCATCACTAAAATAGAATGCCCAAGTCACCACAGCGCCCGATAAAATGCCCAGCGCAACACCAATCAGCAACAACCTTGTCGTCGATACCCGACGCATCCGCGCCAAACTGACCAGGAGAAAGGTAAAAACAAGCGCCCCTCCCATAGCAACCAGCATGGTCAGCCAGGGACCGGGAACCCAGGGTAAAAGAAAGAGTAAAATGACTAACGCCAGACTCGCTCCGCCTGAGATCCCCAGAACCCCCGGTTCAGCAAGCGGGTTTCCGAGTAACACCTGTAATACAGCGCCTGAGGCCGCTAACGCAGCCCCAATAGCCATTGCCGCGATCAAACGTGGCATACGGAGCTGCCAGAGCAACTGCTTTTCCAGCTCTCCCTGAGGCATCCAGGGCAGCATCCAAATTTCGCCAACCGACAGAGACAATAAGCCGCAGATCACCAGTAAAATTGCGACCAGCCAGAAACTGACTTTCCATTTCCATTGCCGCTGTTGCAAGGTACGCTCTAAGTGCATGAATTTGATTATTTTCGATGGATGAACTCAGAGGGGAAACATACAGTGTCTAGCATAAAATGAAAAGCAAGCCGTTTCCGCTGGCTTGCTTTTTCAGTGTGACGCTTAAAATAACGGAGATGAACTCAGATTTTGGCGATCACCTGATCCGACAGTTCAATCTCGGCCTGTTGCACCAAAAGACAGGCGCGCTGCCCCAAAGCAACATTCGGATTTGGAAATACCACGGACTCCCCGCCTTTCGCAGCAATAAAGGTTTCACCAGCATCCGAGCCCAGTAGTTCACCTTCCGGGAAGTAGGTGAAATTGGCCTGATTGGCCGGAAAGGTAAATGAAAAGCCCTCTGTTCGCTTAGTTAAAGTCCGTGTCACCCGATAGACACAGACTTCTTTGTCGCCATCGTAGGCTGCCAGGGCATCTTTTGAAACCAATGCCAGCATCGCCTGATGAAATGCGTCCAGGCGCTGCAAGTCATTTTCCCCAAAACGGGCGACCCGGCCCAGCTCCATCGTCAGTGCCTGAGCGCCATAATAGTGCGCGCTGTACCAGCTGAATGTCGGTGAAGCCGAACCTGAAAGCATCATGGCTTCGATTTCAGCATGATGCAGGAAATTAAAGAGCGCCAGACCCCGGGTCTTCTTCTCACTGTATGGGCTGACTGCAAAGGTATAGTGCGCAGAATCGCGAATCGCACTGTGTAAATCCAGATGCCAGCGCTCGGCATTTGGCTGCGGTGAATTCTGATAAAAATCATCCACGGCTTCCATCAGGCGGTTCGCCTGAGTGCGATCAACATTGGTTTCTTCATTCACACCCGCGAATAGCCGGTTCATGTTTTCATCAATAAAACGGGTGTGCGCGTTAATTGCCTGCGGGTGTCCAATCATGAGTAGCAAACGGTGTTTGGGGACCAATTCGCCCAGCATGATTTTTTTAACCATCTTCTGAAGAAGCTCGATTGGCCCAGTTTCATCACCATGAACCCCAGAAGAGAGAATGATATCTTTGCTGTCAACTGACAGCGAGGGGGGCGTCACGGTCAGCACACCTCGTGCGATTAAATTGCATCGAACGCCATTGTCCAGTTGCCACTGACCTGCTTCAAAAGGTGCTGAAAGATCCAGTGTTGCAGAAAGGAAATCCCCTTGTTGAACAGCCGCTAGCAAAGTCATTGAACCTCCTCGTCCTTGCCGTGTGATTTTCTTGAATTTGGGTTTTATGCATCAAATGCAAATAAATAACCAAGAACACCAAAAATTGACATAATTTCAGCGAAATAAACTGCATTCACTATACATCTTGGCTACATAGTTTCAACAACATCTTGGGTTGAACGGTGAAGAATGGGACAACAGGAAGGTCTGGACGCTATGACGCTGGATACGAAGGGGGAACAGTGCATACGCACAAATGAAAAACCCAAGTAAGTATATCCCTTACTTGGGTCTTTAGAACTTAAACCGCTTACTTTTCGATTTTGATATTCTCAACGCGTGCTTTAAGCTTCTGGCCCGGGCGAAATGTCACCACTCGACGAGCCGAAATTGGAATATCTTCACCGGTTTTCGGGTTTCTTCCAGGCCGCTCATTCTTGTCACGCAGATCAAAATTACCAAAGCCAGATAATTTCACCTGTTCGCCACTTTCAAGTGCCTTTCTGATCTCTTCGAAGAAGACTTCCACCGTATCCTTGGCGTCCCGTTTGCTTAGTCCCACATTCTCAAACAGGTTCTCAGCCAAATCGGCTTTTGTGAGCGCCATAGATAACTCCCTCAAGACTATGTTGAACGATTAGTAAGCATATCCGAATATGCTTACTGCGAATTAGCCATTATTAGTCAGGTTTCCCACTATGCATTTAAATGCATTATAGACGTCACATCAGCGGCTGACCTTAACTAGTCACAAGTTTATGCCAACTAGCTGATTTTCGCCAACTTTTTTAGGTAAACTTATCGTCAAACCCTTGATTTAAATATACCGAAAAAGCATGACAACATGCATCTGGTTGTGCTTAAACTTGCAATCCGACAACAATAAATGCCAAAAAAACCACCCACACCAGTTAAAACGACTGATAAAGTTAAGTGTATAAGGAATTTTTACTATTTATCAGAATCTTAGCTTTCTCTGGAAAAAAATCAAAAAAAAGCAGCCATCACGGCTGCTTTTTCATCAATTTCAAATGAAATACAGAAGCTTAGTCACGTAAGCTTGCGCCAAAGCGCTCACCCAACACTGCGACGATTGCTTCAACTGCTGTGTGAATATCGGCTTCTTCCAGGGTACGCTCTGCAGATTGCAGAGAAAGTGCGATCGCCAGGCTCTTCTTCCCTTCTTCCACACCTTTACCACGGTACACGTCGAACAGGTTCACATCAGTCAGCAGTTCACCGCCGTTCATACGGCATGCTTCAACAATGTCACCCGCGGCAATTTCTTCTGCCACAACAACAGCGATATCACGACGGTTGGCCGGGAACTTAGAAACCGGTTTTGCCTGCGGAATCGCACGGCATGCAATAGCTTGCCATTCGATTTCGAAAACAATAGTGCGACCATTCAGATCGAACTTACGCTCCAGCTCCGGATGAACTGTCCCGATAAAGCCAACTTCTTTGCCATCGATAAAGATTGCAGCAGACTGGCCCGGGTGCAATGCCGGATGCTTCGCAGCCTTGAAAGTAAAGTCAGCATCTTTTGAAGTCAGCTCCAGAACCGCTTCCAGATCACCTTTCAGATCAAAGAAATCAACGGTGTTTGTCGCGATGTCCCAATGCTCTTCACTACGGGTACCGGCAATCACACCAGCCAGCATGGTTTCCTGACGGATGCCGTTTTCAGCAGATGCGTCCGGAATAAAACGCATACCTGATTCAAACAGACGAACGCGTGGCTGCTGACGCTTCTGGTTGAACGCAACCGTGTTCAGCAAGCCAGGCCACAAGCTCAGGCGCATTGCAGACATTTCAGCAGAAATCGGGTGCGGCAGAATGATCGCATCGACATCCGGCACAATCAGTTTCTGTTGCTCAGGCTCAACAAAGCTGTACGTAATTGCTTCGTGGTAACCCCGGTCAACCAACAGATCGCGAACACGCTTCAACGGCTGATTGGCTTCCTGATGCAGGTTCATGCTCAGGGCAGCAACAGGTGACTGCGTCGGGATGTTGTTGTATCCGTAGATACGGCCAACTTCCTCAACCAGATCCTCTTCAATGGCCAGGTCAAAACGCCAGCTTGGTGCGACCGCACGCCAGCCAGAATCTGTCGGCTCAACAATACAGCCCAGACGGCCCAGAATTTCCACGACATCTTCGTCAGAAACAAAGTGGCCCAGCAGGTTGTCCAGCTTGGTGCGGCGCAGAATAATGCTGCGCTGTTCCGGCAGATGCTGTTCAGACTCTGCTTCAACGATCGGCGCAACGTCACCACCACAGATTTCAACCAGCAGCGCAGTTGCCCGCTCCATCGCTTTCGTTTGCAGCGCAGCATCAACACCACGCTCAAAACGGTGTGACGAATCCGTATGCAAACCATAGCTACGGGCTCGGCCACGAATCGCATCCGGTGCAAAGAAAGCACACTCCAGCAGAACATCTTTGGTGTTTTCGCTCACACCCGAGTGCTCACCACCAAAAATACCCGCCATGGCCAGCGCTTTAGACTGATCCGCAATCACCAGCGTGTCGCTGTTCAGTTCAGCTTCAGTCCCATCCAGCAGCGTCAGTTTTTCGCCCTGCTCTGCCATGCGCACAATAATGCCACCGTCGATCTGATTCAGATCGAACGCATGCATTGGCTGGCCCAGCTCTAGCATTACGTAGTTGGTGATATCAACAATCGGATCGATCGAACGAACACCACAACGGCGCAGTTTTTCCTGCAGCCACAGCGGAGACTCTGCTTTCACGTTCACATTACGAACAATGCGGCCCTGATAACGCGGGCAAGCTTCCGGTGCTTTGACTTCGATGGAGATTGTGTCGTCAATCGCAGGCGCAGCCACGTCGAATGCAGGTTCAGTCACCGCGGCACGGTTCAGAACACCCACTTCGCGCGCCAGACCGGCAATACTCAGGCAATCGGCACGGTTTGGTGTGAGATCAACATCAATGATGACATCGTTCAGGCTCAGGAATTCGCGGAAATCCGTGCCGATCACAGCACTTTCCGGCAATTCCAGAATGCCATCAGAATCCACATCAATGCCTAATTCAGAGAAAGAACACAGCATACCGTGTGAAGGCTGACCGCGCAGTTTCGCTTTTTTGATTTTGAAATCGCCTGGCAGAACAGCGCCCACAGTCGCCACAGCAACTTTCAGACCCTGACGGCAATTTGGTGCGCCGCAGACGATATCCAGCAGTTCTTCTTCGCCCACATCAACTTTAGTGACACGCAGTTTGTCCGCATCCGGGTGCTGACCACATTCAACAACCTGACCGACTTTGACACCGGTAAAGCTGCCTGCAACAGGGTCAATACCATCAACTTCCAGGCCCGCCATGGTGAGCTGGTGAGCTAGTTCTTCGCTGTTGTTCGCAGGATTCACCCACTCGCGTAGCCAAGATTCAGAGAATTTCATAATTTGCTAGCCCCTAATGCTTACTTGAACTGTTTCAGGAAACGAAGATCGTTTTCGAAGAATGCACGCAGGTCATTCACGCCATAACGCAGCATGGTCAGACGCTCGACACCAATACCAAAGGCAAAGCCAGAGTATTTTTCCGGGTCGATGTTTACAGCGCGCAACACATTAGGGTGAACCATACCGCAACCCAGGATTTCCAGCCACTTACCACCTTTTCGACGAACATCCACTTCTGCTGAAGGCTCTGTAAACGGGAAATATGAAGGACGGAAACGAATTTCCAAATCTTCCTCGAAGAAGTTTTTCAGAAAATCGTGCAGAATCCCTTTCAGCTGTGCAAAGTTGACGTTTTCATCAACCAGCATCCCTTCCACCTGATGGAACATTGGGGTGTGAGTCTGGTCGTAATCATTCCGGTACACACGGCCCGGCGCAATAAAGCGCAGCGGCGGCTGACTGGCTTCCATGGTCCGGATCTGCACACCAGAAGTATGCGTACGCAGCATCAGATCAGGATTGAAGAAGAAGGTATCGTGATCGGTACGAGCCGGGTGATCTTTGGCAATATTCAGTGCATCAAAGTTATGGAAACCATCTTCGATTTCCGGGCCGGACTCAACAGTAAAGCCCAATTCACCAAAGAAGCTTTCAATGCGCTCCATGGTGCGGGTCACCGGATGCAAACCACCATTTTCAATACGGCGGCCCGGCAGGCTGACGTCGATAGTTTCTGCAGCCAGTTTGGCTTCCAGCTCAGCGCGCTGAAGTGCATCTTTACGTGCGGCAATTGCCTGCTGAACAGCCTGCTTCGCCAGATTGATCTGCTGACCGGCTTCACGTCGCTCTTCAGGTGGCAATTTACCCAAGCTTTGCAGTTGAAGGGTCAGTTCACCCTTTTTACCCATATACTGGACACGGACTTCGTCCAGAGCAGCGACTGAATCGGCCTGCTCAATTGCTGCCGTTGCGTTGGCAATAATCTCTTCTAGATGTTGCATCGTTTCCTCATCCACACTCAGGTGGCGTCCTTCAAGGGAGATGATAAATTCGCGTAACGATACATATTAAAGAAAGCTGGTGCTAAATCCAAACGCAATCGCGACTTAGCGGTGCATTTGCTTAAAAAAATTACCAGCTTGACCAATGAAAGACAGGAATCCCTTCCTTTGTACAATCACTTTGCCTGATTGTCCCTCCGACTCCCGTCAATCAAGAGCCGGAAGCGTTCCTCTCAGCGCAGTGGCATTACCATTTGTAGGCCACCGTCAGACGAACATCACGCCCTGGACCCGCAACGCCGGATGACAAATAAGGTTCGTAATACCGATCCGTCAGATTTTTCACTGCGAGTCGGGTGATAAAATCCCGGTTCGAAGGAACCGGTAGCCACTCCGCATAGAGCTCCTGCAACGTATAGGAGTCACTCGGTACGGATGGATAGAACAGATCATCTTTCGGTGTGGTTCTGTGCTGTTCATCGTACCAACGTACTGCCCAGCCAGTGGTTAGTCCTTCATACCATTGATAACCCAGCCCCAGGTTCACATTGAGCGGTGCAATACCCGGCATGTACTCATTCCTGCCAGTGCTGTCTGCCAACGAGCCTTCATGTTTCCCACGCAGCAGACTGGCGGATAAATCCGTATACCAGCCATTCAGACGATAAAAGGCCCGGAAATCTGCACCATAAATATGGTAACCATCCAGATTCGTACGCCAGCCCTGTAACTGCTCCGTTGATTTTTCTCGCCGACGCTGGGCAACATCATTTTCAACCTGATTCCAGTGCAGCGTCAGCTCGGCTGCAAGGTGGTCTCCGTTGGTCAGGAAACCTTTTTCCTGATGCAGCGCGCCTAACTTGTAGGCATGGATACGTTCCGGCTCCAGATCGCGGCTACTGCTAATCGCTTTACTCGCACGGGCATACTGAACTGAGTATATATCATCAATACTTGGGGCTTTCAGGCTGTAAGCATAAGCAAAGTTAAACGCTGTGGTCGGCAGCCACTGATAATTCACCGCCAATCGGGGACTCCAGCCGCGATGAGTCACTTTGCTGTAATCATGGCCAGCTGCCGGGTCGTTATAATCACTCGCCAGATTCCCCTTCCCTTCACTGACAATATAGTCATACCGAATAGAAGGCGTAATCAGCCATTGATCGGTCAGGTGATAATCATCTTTGAGATAGAAAGAATAGGTATCCTGCGTTCCGGAAGGTTCAAAGTATGGCGTGTAGTAGCCGTAATTTTTATTTTCACTCTTCGCTGCACTTTTATTGTACACATGGGAGTTTCGGTCGATCGATTTGTACTGCAATCCGGTTTCAACGACATGCTTGCCCAATTGGGCAGTGTTGGTCAGGCTGGCATAATCGCGGCTGTAACTCAGCCAGGATTCGTGACCGTAATTCCCAACGCTGACGTACATGTTTTTCCAGGCGATGTCTGGGCGGATCCAGTGACGTTCGTTACTTGAGTGTGCCAGAACCAATTCGACATCAACCCACGGACTCATCGGAGAATACTGATAATTAAAGGTGGTCGTTTCATCCGTGAACGTATTATCTACGGTATAGGCATACAATGCCTGCTCGTAAGAACCGTACTTATCAATCAGCCGATCCGTAATCTCCGGCATTTTATCCCGCCGTGTTGCCCATGGTTTCTGCCCGGTATCCTGATAACGGCTGTGGCTCAGCATGACACGATGATTCAGGTTTTCGTAAGACAGTTTGGCCAGCATGTTTTCCTGCTTGTAAGCGGAATACGCCAATTTCTCTCCATCACCGAGCGTGACATCATTTGATTTACGGAAAACCCCGTTCACCAGATATTGCCAGTTCTCCCCCAGTAATCCGTAAACCGTCGCGCTGTAGCGTTGCAAATCATCATTCGTGTGATAGCCGGCTTGCAAACGCACACCGAAGGTATCACTGCCCCGCAAGAAATCAGATGCATCCTTGGTTGTCAGTTGCATGGTGCCGCCAAAACCACCATTACCGGTGCGGACTTCATGTGCTCCTTTGGTCAGATACACTTCACTAATCAATGCTGGATCGAAGAAGAAACTGCCGTAACGATACTGCTGAAATCCAATCGGGGCGCCATCCACCATAATATTGATGTCATCGGGATCAGAAAAACCCCAGATATTAATACGTTCACCACCGGACCGTGCTCCCCCATCAATATTCACCCCCGGAATGGCATCCGCCAGCTCCGCAAGATTTGTTGGCTGAAGCGCCTCGATTTCATCCAGAGTCATGGTGACTTCACCCGGCTGGGTCAGTACAACCGGTTTAGTCATCCGCTCACCGACAACATCGATGGTTTCAACACCAGACATATTTTCAGTCAATTGACTCGCTAACGTGACAGAAGAAGACAACGCGAGTAAAACCGCTGCTGAGCAGCTACTTAGTCTAAATAACATCATTTTTATCAAAAATTTAACCTGAGAATAGATAAACCGACCGAATATTATCCCAGCAGCGCATTCGATTAAATGAAAATAGTTATTATTTAGATAAAGAGGGATTTAATTGCTGCGTTTTTCAGCAGAGAAAACGAAGTCATGAAGGAACGAGGTTGCTGCGATTGGTCGTACACAGCAAGGGAAGAAATATCACTCTTGGCCAAAGCAAAGAAAAAAGGAGAGCCGAAGCTCTCCTTTTCCATCAAACTGAACTGAAATTACAGTGCAGCTTTCGCTTTTTCAACCAGAACGGTGAAAGTCGCTTTGTCGAAAACAGCGATATCAGCCAGGATCTTACGATCGATTTCGATAGATGCTTTCTTCAGACCGTTGATGAAAGTGCTGTAGGTCATGTCGTTTTGACGTGCCGCTGCGTTGATACGTGCAATCCACAGTTGACGGAAAGTACGTTTCTTGTTGCGACGGTCACGGTAAGCGTATTGACCGGCTTTAGTAACTGCTTGGAAAGCTACGCGATATACACGTGAACGTGCACCGTAGTAACCTTTAGCTTGTTTAAGAACTTTTTTGTGACGTGCACGTGCTTGTACACCACGTTTTACGCGAGGCATAGGAAACTCCTAACTAAAATTAAACGAAAACCAAAAACAATTAAGCGAACGGAAGCATACGTGCAACTGCTGCCACTTCACATGCAGGAAGGACAGAGTTTGGACGTAGCTGACGCTTGTTCTTAGTAGTACGCTTAGTCAGGATGTGACGCTTAGTCGCACGCTTGTACTTAAAACCACCAGCAGTTTTCTTGAAACGCTTAGCAGCACCTTTGTTGGATTTCATCTTAGGCATGATGAGACTCCGCATTGTTGATAGTGAATAACATAGTAATCAGGCGAACAAAAAGCGCTGCGTTTAGCAGCGCTTTGTGCTACTTGAAGGCCTGAATTACTTCTTCTTGGGGGCAAGCATCATGGTCATTTGGCGACCTTCAACCCTACTCGGGAAGCTCTCGACGACAGCGATGTCGGCCAGTTCATCCTTAATACGGTTGAGCAAGTCAATACCCAGACCTTGGTGGGCCATTTCACGACCGCGGAAACGCAGCGTGACTTTACCCTTGTTGCCCTCTTCTAAAAAGCGAGTCAGGTTGCGCAGTTTTACCTGATAATCGCCTTCATCTGTACCAGGACGGAATTTCACTTCCTTCACTTGGATTTGTTTTTGCTTTTTCTTTTGCTCTTTAGCAGCCTTGCTCTTTTCGAACAGGTACTTGCCATAGTCCATCACACGACAGACAGGTGGCTCGGCATTAGGGCTGATTTCAACGAGATCGACACCAGCTTCATTCGCTGCAGTGATTGCTTCTTCAATCGAAACAACACCGATAGATTCGCCATCGATTCCAGTTAAACGAACTTCGCGTACGCCACGGATTTCACCATTGACACGGTGTGGGTTTTGCTTAACTGGTGCTTGAGTTCTTCTTCCGCCTTTAATACCTTATTCCTCCAAAACATTGAGCTTTCGACTGCTAATTTCTTGCTGCATATAAGCAACAAAATCATCAATCTTAAATTTACCCAAATCGTTACCCTTGCGAGTACGAACCGCAATCTCGCCTGCTTCGACTTCTTTGTCGCCACAAACAAGCATATACGGAACTCGCTTCAAAGTATGTTCGCGGATTTTAAAGCCTATTTTCTCATTTCTCAAGTCCGCGTTGACTCTGATGCCACTTTTTTGCAGTTTTTCTACAACTTCACGGACATATTCTGACTGACTGTCAGTAATATTCATGACCACTGCTTGTTGTGGCGCCAACCAGGTTGGGAAATAACCCGCGTATTCTTCGATGAGAATACCGATGAATCGCTCAAGTGAACCCAGAATCGCACGGTGAATCATCACAGGTGTGTGACGTTCGTTATCTTCACCGACATAAGTTGCACCTAAACGTTCAGGCAGAGCGAAGTCTAGCTGAACTGTGCCGCACTGCCAAGCACGATCCAAACAGTCATGCAGGGTAAATTCGATCTTCGGACCGTAGAATGCACCCTCACCTTCCTGAATTTCATAAGGAATGCTCATCGATTCCAGTGCAATTTTCAGGTCAGATTCAGCGCGATCCCACATTTCGTCGGAACCCACACGCTTTTCAGGACGAGTCGACAATTTCACGACAATATTATTGAAACCAAATGTTTCATAGGTGTCGTAAACCATCTTGATACAGGAAGTTACTTCTTCCTGTACCTGATTCTCGGTACAGAAAATGTGGGCATCATCCTGCGTAAAACCACGGACACGCATCAGACCATGCAGCGCGCCTGACGGCTCGTTACGGTGACAGCTGCCGAACTCCGCCATACGCAATGGCAAGTCGCGGTAAGATTTCAGACCCTGATTGAAGATCTGAACATGGCCCGGACAGTTCATTGGCTTGATCGCATACTCACGCTTTTCAGACTCAGTCGTGAACATGTTCTCCGCATATTTGTCCCAGTGGCCTGAGCGCTCCCACAGCACGCGATCCATCATCAGCGGACCTTTCACTTCCTGATAATCATATTCAGTCAGTTTGTCGCGAACGAAGACTTCCAGCTCACGGAAAACAGTCCAGCCGTTATGATGCCAGAACACCATGCCCGGCGCTTCTTGCTGCATGTGATACAGATCAAGCTGCTTACCCAGTTTACGGTGGTCACGCTTCGCGGCTTCTTCCAGACGGGTCAGATGCGCTTTCAGCGCCTTTTTATCGTGGAATGCAGTGCCGTAGATCCGTTGAAGCATCTTGTTGTCGCTGTTTCCGCGCCAGTATGCGCCAGCAATATTCAGCAGTTTAAAGTGCTGACAGAAACTCATGTTCGGCACGTGCGGGCCGCGGCACATGTCGATATATTCTTCGTGATGGTACAAACCCGGGCGATCATCGCGCGAAACGTTCTCGTCCAGGATTTCCATTTTGTAAGGTTCGCCGCGAGATTCAAAGGTATCACGCGCTTCCTGCCAACTGACTTTCTTTTTGATCACTTCATATTTGGTTTTCGCCAGCTCGACCATACGTTTTTCGATCTTTTCCAGATCTTCGGTGGTCAGCGGCTGCTCCAAATCGACATCGTAATAGAAGCCGGAATCAATTGTTGGGCCGATCGCCATTTTCACATCAGGATACAGTTGCTTGATCGCATGACCGAGCAGGTGAGCACAAGAGTGGCGAACGATTTCCAGACCGTCATCGTCTTTCGTGGTGATAATTTCCAGATTGGCGTCGTGCTCAATCAGATCAGACGCATCAACACGGGTCCCATCAACACGACCGGCAATACAGGCTTTCGCCAGACCAGGACCGATTGATAGCGCAACGTCCATAGTCGAAACCGGGTTATCAAACTGGCGTTGACTGCCGTCAGGAAGAGTAATTACAGGCATTCATTGATCCTTTGTTCAGTGGTGCCACATACCAAGTAGCACATGCAAGTTTTTGTTTGACCGACTGCCAAGATGCAGTACGGTGATGAGATTGTGTCTGTTTCGGTATGAATTTTGGTACAAATCAAAATTGCTGACCCCAGACTAAGACGCGAATTGTAATGGATTGACTCATAAAACTAAAGGAAGAAAAGCCTTTGGGATGTGAGTCACTTGCAAAAAAAGGTAAAAGTTGCTTTCATTTGTATAGGCAATTTAAAAGCGTGTACGGCGCAGAGACAACACCATGGCAAACGCACCGCGTTATCAGCAAATCAAAGATTATCTCGATCAGAAAATTCAGAGCCGTGAATGGCCGCCGGGTTTCAAAATCCCGACCGAAATTGAGCTGTCCGAACAATTTGAAGTCAGCCGGATGACGGCCAATAAAGCTATTAAAGAGTTAGTTAATGAAGGCTACCTGGAGCGAACACCACGTCTGGGGACATTTGTCTGTAATAAGAAGGCAGAGTCTCCCCTGATGGAGATCCGTAATATTGCCGCCGAAGTCACCAGTCGCGGCCACAAATATTCCAGTAAAGTCATCACCCAGCAGCAAGTCAAAGCCAGAGATGATATTGCTCTGAGACTGGGTGTTCGTCATGACACCACGGTCTACTTTACACAAATCGTTCATTACGAAAACAGCGTTCCGATTCAGTTGGAAGAGCGCTGGGTCAATCCGCATTTTGCGCCGGATTATATTCATCAGGACTTTACTTCACAAACCCCGAACGAATACCTGATGCAAACCTGTCCGCTGAGTGACATCGAACACACAGTTGAGGCCATTTTACCGCCGCCACACATCAGCAAACTGCTTGAAATCGCTGACGTATCACCCTGCCTGCTGCTGAACCGTCGTACCTGGAGCAGCACCAACCTGATCAGCACCGCATTGCTTTACCATCCGGGCGACAAGTACAAACTGAGCTCAAGAACACGCGTGAGCTGATCCCGCTCTCCCCTATTCGGTCCCTTCAACAGATTATCCTGAAACCAGCGGCTGAACACAGATTCAGGCGCTGGCTTCACATTCACCACACACGTTTTCAGCCTCCCAGCTGCAGATGACCCAAATGAGATATGCGCTTGGTTGTAGCGCAATGCTGTTTTTTTCTGTATTGAATCAGCTTGTTAATAGAATCATTCAATATCGATCACATTTTTATTACATCACGTCTTGAGTTTTATCTGATTTCAGACTTTAATTTGTATATACATAAACAACACACTCAAGAGACGCTGCATCCTATGGAACGCATTCTGACCCATCTGAACCTCGTCACCATGGCACCTGATCACGGATATCAGGTCATTGAGAATGCCATGGTGATCATCCGTGAAGGCAAGATCAGCTATGCCGGTCCCTATCAGGCGGACTTACTGAGCCAATGTCAGGGTGAAGTGGTGGATTGCCAGCAAGCCCTTGTGACACCGGGATTGATTGATTGCCATACCCACCTGGTTTTTGCCGGTAACCGGGCCAATGAATTTGAGCAGCGCCTGAATGGTGTCCCCTACGAAACCATTGCCAAAGCTGGTGGTGGTATCTTGTCGACGGTGCGTGCAACCCGCGAAGCCACAGAAGATGAATTGTTCTCGCTTGCGATGGCGCGTTTGGCGGGCCTGAAACGTGACGGCGTCACGACTATCGAAATCAAATCCGGCTACGGCCTGACGACAAATGATGAACTGAAAATGCTGCGTGTTGCCCGCCGGATTGGCGAACAGGCCGATATCAAGGTCTCAACCACCCTGCTGGCGGCCCACGCGCTGCCCCCCGAATTTGCAGGACGCAGTGACGATTATATCACGCTGGTGTGCGACGAAATTATTCCTGCAGCGGCAAAAGAAAACCTTGCAGATGCCGTTGACGTGTTTTGTGAAGGGATCGGATTTTCAACGGCACAGAGTGCACGCGTTTTCGAAGCAGCCAAAGCCCACGGCCTGATGATTAAAGGCCATACAGAACAGCTTTCCAATCTGGGCGGCAGTGCACTGGCAGCCCAGATGGGTGCAAAATCAGTCGACCATATTGAGTATCTGGACGAAGCCGGTGTCGATGCGCTGGCAGCACACAACACAGTTGCGACTCTGCTACCGGGCGCTTTCTATTTTCTGCGGGAGACACAGCAGCCCCCGATTGCATTGCTTCGTGAAAAAGGCGTGCCGATGGCAATCTCGACCGATTTCAACCCCGGCACTTCTCCGATTGCTTCACTGCGCACCATGATGAATATGGCCTGCACTTTCTTTCGCTTAACGCCGGAAGAGTGCCTGCGCGGTGTCACCGTGAATGCGGCTCAGGCGCTGGGTATGCAGGAGAGCTGCGGACAGATTCAGGAAGGTATGGCCGCCGATCTGGCCCTGTGGCGCGTCAGTTCACCGGCAGAGCTGTCCTATCGGATGGGGGTTCCGGATTTAATTGCCCGCGTCGTGGACGGTGAATTCTTTTATCAACCGGACAACCGGTAAACAGGAGGCTGTATGCCAATCGAAATGAACGTCTGGCAAGGACGCAGTGATCCTGAAGACGGCAACAAAGGCTTGCGCTGGCATCAAAAAGTCCAGCCAGCCGATCAGGCGAATGACAGCGGCATTATGCTGCTGGGTTTTGCCTGCGATGAAGGCGTTTCCCGCAATAAAGGCCGGACCGGTGCCTATGATGCCCCCGTGGCGATTCGTCGTGCGCTGGCCAATCTGGCCTGGCATCACGAAGGGCCCGTCTATGACGGCGGCAACATCAGCTGTGATGACGGCAATCTCGAGCTGGCCCAGTATCGTCTGGGGGAAGATGTCAGCCGCGCCCTGCGCCAGAAGCACAAAGTCATCGTTTTTGGCGGCGGACACGAAGTCGCCTGGGGCTCCTTTCAGGGGATTGGCAATTATTTGCTTCAAAAACAGCAGGTGATCGCAGAAGGCAACGACGACGCTCATCCCCCTCGGATCGGCATCATCAACTTCGACGCTCATTTTGATCTGCGCAACCCGCCGGGTGGCCAGCAATCAGAAAAAGGCAGTTCAGGCACCCCGTTTCATCAGGCTGCCCGCTTTTGTGAACTACACAACTGGCCGTTTAAATATGCCTGCCTGGGGCTGGCTCGCACCAGCAATACTCAGGCGCTGTATGAAAAAGCCGATCGCCTGGGCGTGCTGTACAAAGATGACCATGAACTGACTTATGCAAACATGGCGCAGACGCTGGTCGAACTGCAACGTTTCATTGACCAATGTGATCATCTGTATCTGACCATTGATCTGGATGTCTTCCCGGCAACCGTTGCCCCCGGCGTCAGCGCCCCGGCAGCACGCGGCGTGCCATTCGACATCGTTGAAATGCTACTGGAACCGATTTTAAAAGCCAGAACCCCAAAAGGTGAATCCAAGATTCTCGTGGCGGATCTGGCGGAATACAACCCTCGTTTTGACATTGATCATCAAACTGCACGGTTAGCTGCACGGCTGGCCTGGACAATCGCCCGCGCGATTCGCTGATGCGAAAAGCGGCAAGGAGAGCAACATGACACAACAAGATTCACGACTGGACACAACCCGGACTATCAAAGCGCCAACCGGCACTCAGCTGAACGCAAAATCCTGGCTGACCGAAGCCCCGTTGCGCATGCTGATGAACAACCTGCACCCGGATGTGGCTGAACATCCGCATTCGCTGGTTGTTTACGGTGGCATTGGCCGTGCAGCCCGTAACTGGGAATGTTATGACAAAATCGTTGAAGTACTGAAGCGTCTGGAAGATGACGAAACGCTGCTGGTTCAATCAGGTAAACCTGTGGGTGTTTTCAAAACACACAGCAACGCACCCCGCGTCCTGATTGCCAACTCAAACATTGTTCCGCACTGGGCAAACTGGGAACACTTCAATGAGCTGGATAAAAAAGGCCTGATGATGTACGGCCAGATGACTGCGGGCAGCTGGATTTACATCGGCTCTCAGGGCATCGTTCAGGGCACTTACGAAACTTTTGTGGCCATGGCACGCCAGCACTTTAACGGTGATGCGTCTGGTCGCTGGGTGCTGACCGGCGGCTTGGGCGGCATGGGTGGTGCTCAGCCTCTTGCTGCAACCATGGCTGGCTTCTCAATGATTGCGGTTGAATGTGATGAATCACGAATCGATTACCGCCTGCGGACCGGTTATGTGGATTGCAAAGCAACCACGCTGGATGAAGCTTTGGCGATAATTGAAGAATCAAAACAAACCGGCAAAGCGATTTCCGTAGGCCTGCTAGGCAACGCCGCCGATGTCTTCCCTGAGCTGGTGAAGCGTGGCATCGTGCCGGACTGCACCACAGACCAGACCTCAGCGCACGATCCGCTGAACGGCTACCTGCCAAAGGGCTGGACCATGGCATATGCAGCAGAAATGCGTCAGAAAGACGAAGCTGCCGTTGTCAAAGCTGCAAAAGAATCCATGGCGGTTCAGGTTCAGGCGATGCTGGATCTTCAGAAAGCCGGTTCTGCAACCGTGGACTACGGCAACAATATCCGTCAGATGGCACTGGAAGAAGGCGTAGAAAACGCATTTGATTTCCCTGGATTTGTACCGGCTTACATCCGCCCGCTGTTCTGTGAAGGCGTCGGTCCGTTCCGCTGGGCTGCCCTGTCCGGCGATCCGGAAGATATCTATAAAACAGATCAGAAAGTCAAAGAGCTGATCCCGGATAACCCGCATCTGCACAACTGGCTGGACATGGCGCGTGAGCGTATCCAGTTCCAGGGACTGCCAGCACGTATCTGCTGGGTCGGACTGAAAGACCGTGCCCGTCTGGGTCTGGCATTTAACGAAATGGTTCGTAACGGTGAGCTGAAAGCGCCAATCGTCATTGGCCGTGACCATCTGGACTCAGGTTCTGTCTCCAGCCCGAACCGCGAAACCGAAGGCATGATGGATGGTTCAGACACTGTGTCTGACTGGCCGCTGCTGAACGCTCTGCTGAACACAGCGTCCGGAGCAACCTGGGTGTCGCTGCACCACGGTGGTGGCGTCGGTATGGGCTTCTCCCAGCACTCTGGCATGGTGATTGTGTGTGACGGGACGGATGAAGCTGAAGAACGTATTCGCCGCGTCCTGCGTAACGATCCAGGCACAGGTGTGATGCGTCACGCTGATGCCGGTTACGACATCGCCATCAACTGTGCCAAAGAGCAGGGCCTGGATCTGCCAATGATCACCGACAAATAATTCAAGCAGGAAGACACACTATGTACGCATTAGAAATCATCCCGGGAAAACTGAATCTGAAGCAGCTGCGTGAAGTCAGCCGCAACCCGGTCACCTTGTCTCTGCATGATTCTGCGCTCGAAGGCATGCGGATCAGTACCGAAGCCGTCGAGAAGATCATTCGTGAAGACCGCGTCGTATACGGCATCAACACCGGTTTCGGCCTGCTGGCCAACACCCGGATTGCGGTTGAAGATCTGGAAACCCTGCAGCGCAGTATTGTCCTGTCGCACGCCGCCGGTATCGGCGAATTCATGGACGACGCCACGGTACGTCTGATGATGGTGCTGAAGATTAACAGCCTGTCCCGTGGTTTCTCCGGCATCCGCCCGGAAGTGGTGAATGCACTGATCACCCTTGTGAATGCAGAAGTTTACCCATGCATTCCGAAGAAAGGTTCCGTCGGCGCATCCGGCGATCTGGCACCACTGGCGCACATGAGCACCGTGTTACTGGGTGAAGGTCAGGCACGCCACAACGGCGAAATCATTTCTGGTGCTGATGCACTGAAAATTGCAGGCCTGGCACCCATTGTACTGGCCCCGAAAGAAGGTCTCGCACTGCTAAATGGTACGCAAGCGTCCACAGCCTTTGCGCTGGAAGGCTTGTTTGCTGCAGAAGATCTGTTCTCTGCAGCGACAGTTTGCGGTGCAATGTCTGTTGATGCCGCGCTGGGCAGCCGTCGTCCGTTCGACCCGCGTATTCACAGCGTTCGTGGCCATCGCAGCCAGATGGATTCCGCAGCCGCTTATCGCCACATGCTGGATCACAACAGTGAAATCGGTAACTCACATGTTGATTGCGAAAAGGTACAGGACCCGTACTCCCTGCGCTGCCAGCCACAGGTGATGGGCGCCTGTCTGCAACAAATCCGTCAGGCGGCAGAAGTTCTGCTGGTTGAGTCCAATGCCGTGTCCGACAACCCGCTTGTTTTCGCGGAAGATGACGACATCATCTCAGGCGGTAACTTCCATGCAGAACCGGTTGCTATGGCCGCAGATAATCTGGCTCTGGCGATTGCCGAAATCGGCAGCCTGTCTGAGCGCCGCATGGCCCTGCTGATTGACAGCGCACTGAGCAAACTGCCACCGTTTCTGGTCGATAATGGCGGCGTGAACTCAGGCTTTATGATTGCGCAAGTCACGTCTGCGGCACTGGCAAGCGAGAACAAGACCCTCGCCCACCCGGCTTCCGTTGACAGCCTGCCGACCTCTGCAAATCAGGAAGACCATGTTTCCATGGCAACCTTTGCGGGCCGTCGCCTGGGCGATATGGCAGAAAACACCCGTGGTATTCTGGCCGTCGAACTGCTCGCTGCAGCACAGGGTCTGGACTTCCGCACGCCGAATAAGAGCTCTGAGCGAATTGAAGAAGCGAAATCGCGTCTGCGTGAGCGTGTCACCTTCTACGACAAAGACCGCTATTTTGCGCCGGATATCGAAAAAGCGAATCAGTTGCTGAAAGAAGCAAGCTATAACAACCTGATGCCTGAAGCACTGCTCCCAAGCGTGTAATCCCTCTGAGGTTGTGCATTTAAAATTGAAGCCAGGGGTTGAACTGACCCCTGGCTTTTGTTTATCCGCGATAGCCACTGCTCGCAATGCTTCAGGCCATGCCTTATCCTTTCCCGTTATATCAATACGTTCTGATATAAATATTGAATTTCCCGCATCCCAATTGCCTGTTTTTGCTATTTAAGTCATTTCATCCACAAAGAAATAGTCTAAGCTGTGATGAGGTAAAGCCCAGGGCAATCAATTTCAGTCAATCAACAGGACTCATTCCAACAGATTATATTGACCTTATCCCGAAGCATTCAGTGCCGAGGATCAATACGTTGCCCTGATATTTGGCGTCATTTTCTTTTTACATTCAGCCCGAGCCGGCTGTGTGGTTGTATGTTTTGATTTGTACCCAAACTGGTTTGTACCCGGAGGATGCTATGTGGCAAGCGATTTCCGATCAACTGTCAGACGCGCTTGAACAACCTTTCAATATTCAGGAACGGGACACGCTTCCCGGTGGTGATATCAATGATTGCTATTGCATCAGCGATGGCGACCAGAGGTACTTCATCAAACTCAATGAGAAAGAGCATTTAGGTGTGTTTGAAGCGGAAGCCGAAAGCCTTCGTGTACTCGGTGAAACCGAAACGGTCTCGGTGCCGGAAAGCCTGCACATGGGAATCAGCCGTGACAAAGCATTTCTGGTGCTGGATTTTCTCCCCATGAAAGCCATGGATACAGAGGCTGCGCATACCCTTGGACAACAACTCGCCCATTTACATCAATGGGGAGAGCAGCCTGAGTATGGCTTTGACATGGACAATTTTATTGGCCTGACACCGCAGCCAAACCAGTGGCGGCGCAAGTGGTGCCGGTTCTTTGCTGAACAGCGCATTGCCTGGCAGTTGCAGCTCTGTGAAGAAAAAGGCATCGATCTGGGTAATATTGATATCATCACTGGCAATGTGATTGATATTCTTTCGGCGCATCAACCCAAACCCTCTCTGCTTCATGGCGATTTATGGCATGGCAACACAGCGCTGAGTGTTGATGGCCCGGTGATTTTTGATCCCGCCTGCTACTGGGGAGACCGGGAATGTGATATTGCCATGACTGAATTATTCGGTGGCTTTCCCGACAGTTTCTACAATGGCTATCAGTCCGTCTTCCCGCTGGATGAGCACTACCACCAGCGTCGTGATCTGTACAATCTGTATCATCTGCTGAACCACTGTAATCTTTTCGGCGGCGAGTATCTGGATCAGGCCGAGCATTGCATTCGCAAACTCAACCTGGATCACAGATAAACCTCCGGGAGAATCAACTACCGTCTTTATGGCTGAAGTGATAAGGTTCACACTCTTTCCTTTATCATTTCAGCCCGAGACAGGATTTACATGTTAAAAGCAGCAATTTTCGATATGGATGGCCTTCTGGTCGATTCTGAACCTTTCTGGCAACGTGCTCAGGTCGAGGTATTTTCATCGCTGGGCGTGACAATTTCTCAGCAGGAAACACTGGCAACCATGGGGCTGAGAATTGATCACATTGTGGATCTCTGGTTTGAACGTCAACCCTGGCAAGGACCGAATTGTGCAGAAGTGAATACCCTGATCATTAAGCGTGTTGAAGCACTGGTGCAGGAACATCAACCCATGCTGCCGGGTGTTCGTGAGGCGATTCAAGCCTGTCAGGAACTGGATCTGAAAGTTGCGTTGGCGTCTTCCTCTCCGATGAGCCTGATTCACGCCACTCTGGATGCACTGGCGTTAACAGATGCATTCAGTGCGCTGTTTTCTGCAGAGCATCTGCGTTTCGGCAAGCCTCACCCGGAAGTTTATCTGAATGCTGCAGACGCACTGGGTGTGTCGCCGCATGAATGTGTTGCGTTTGAAGACTCTCTGAATGGCTTACTGGCCGTAAAAGCCGCAAGAATGAAAGGGATCGCCGTGCCGGAAGCACACCTGAGCGCCGATTTACGCTGGTCGATTGCAGATAAAAAACTTAACTCGCTGCTCGAAGTAAATAAAGAATTAATTCTGAGCCTCTAATCAGCTTCAGGAATGATTGGCGTTTCATTGAAATCTCCTCTGAAATGCCAATCGTCTTATCTCACAGAAATCAGAATAATCACAAGAATTCAGTGACACTTTTGACGCAAAGCACTGCCACTCACTTCATATATTCATCCACTTGTCTACCCTGTCTTGAACAAGATGACCGCTCAGTTTTCGCCGAGACGTAAAACCACACTGCAAATCAAAGTTTGTGGTTAATTCACGGCAAAAACTAATCCGGCTCGCTAGGATTAACTGAACGAACACGTATCAGTAAGGAAACTGACCGCGTTTTCTATGTGCCATCAAGTCTTAGGTACAGGTTAAGGAGTCTCCAATGAAAAATTACAGTGAGCAGAGCGTTACTTGTCCGCATTGCGGCCACCATATTCGTATTACGCTGGATAGCAGTGCTGGCAGCCAGGAGTTTTATGATGATTGCCCCGCATGTTGTCATGCGATCCACCTGAACATGCAAGTGGATGATTTACACAAAACCATCCATTTATTCGTCGATGCGGATGATGAACAAATCTTCTGATTCATACCCCGTATAACCCATCGCCCTGCCATTATGCAGGGCGATTTTCTTTCAGTCGGATTTTGTCGTGGTCTGTCATTCCCAGCAACACCTCAGAAACCAAAGTGATATGATTCCGGATTCAAAGTACAGGTGATACCATCAGCACTTCGCTACAACAGGGGAAACAAAGAATGTTTACAGGTATCATCCAATCCGTCGCGGTGATTTCATCAATCCATGACCATCAAGGCATCAGAACGTTTCAAATCGACTTTGAACCCGGTTTCTGTGAAAACCTGGAAATTGGCGCCAGCGTTGCCGTTGATGGGGTCTGCCTGACCGTGACCGAGATCATCACATCAACACAAGTGAATTTTGATGTGATGCTGAAAAGCCTTGAAATTACCACGCTCAGTGAATACAGACAGCACCAACGCGTGAATGTTGAGCGCGCGGCAAAAGATGGCGCAGAAATTGGCGGGCACCCCCTCTCCGGACATATTGATTTCAAAACGTCGGTTCTGGACGTGCAGCAAATCGACGATAACTACCGTATCCGTATTTCTATCCCGCGAAACTGGGCGAAATACATCTTCCCGAAAGGCTATATTGCCTTGAATGGCGCCAGCTTAACTGTGTCTGACGTGAATAAACACGAAAACTGGTTTGATGTCTGGTTAATCCCAGAAACACGCAGAATGACGACTTTTGAAGAAAAGCAAAATGGCTCGAATATCAATGTTGAAATTGAGCGGGGGACTCAGGTTGTCGTCGATACGGTTCGCGACGCAATTGACGAAAAAATGGGCCCCCTGATGCCACTTTTCGAAAAGTTCCTGGCTGCAAATAACGTGGACATTGATGCCATTGGCCAAGCGACCCAAAAAGCACTGTCAGATTCAGAAAATCAATCATAATCATGTGCTCTGGCTAGGGCGATTTGCTCTAGCCGCTTTGACTATCCCTCGAACCGATATCGTCGCCCCCAGTTCAACCGGCCCAAATCCGCATCACCGAAAATAAGAAAAATAAATTAAACTCAATCAATTAAGTTTCACCACATGACTCCCGCCTGCTTCACACTCTGCCTTGAAAGAAGAAGGAACTCGCTTTCGGTCACCATACGAATACAAAAAAACTGTACACCTGTACAAAAAATTGCGATTCGTTTGTATTTGATGCAGCAAGTCATTATCCTTACAAACCGTGCAGTTTATTTGCGAAATTTTGCTTCATTACAACCCCATGCCCAAAACACCGACCAACCATCTGGGATTTCGAATCCAGTTGACGCTCATCACCATCATCCTGATCAGCACAATCGGGGTGAGCTCGATCTGGTACAAAAGTTCTGAGCGGGCTGTTTCCCTTGCGGTAGAACAATCTTACCGGCAAAACAACGATGTGGTAAAAGACCACCTGGACGACTACTTCAATCAAATCCGCCTCATTTACAAACAACAGGATTTGAAAGACAACGCGCTTGAGGCACTGATTCATAACACAGGCCAAATGCAGCGTTATCTCATTGAAGCATTACGACAACACCCAAGTATTGAACATTTTTATTTTGCAACGCCTGAGGGCGGGATCAATTTTGCAGGGCGGAAACCTGATACCCTGCGGTATCACTTGCCACAAAGCTATGCAAACTTCTTCGAACTGGTTGAAACAGACCGACTGAAAGCAGGTCGCTTGAATCGTTATGTTCTCCATCCTCTGAAAAACGAAAAAATCCTGATTGACGACCTGTCCATTTACGATGCGCGCAAACAACCCTGGTTCTATGAAGCCTTATTGAGCAACGATGCCGTCTGGAGTGAGTTGATCGAGCAGGAAAAAAAGCAAGGGGAACTCAGCCTCACGCTGTCAAAAGCCGAATATGCTGACACGGGTAAGTTTCTTGGCGTCTGGGGCATGGACATTCATCTCACACCGCTACTCAAAGAACTGACACAGTCAAAAATCAGCCCGAACAGTATCATCACGATTCTGGGACGCCAGGGCACCATTCTCACCAGCACCCATCCGGCGCATCGTTCTAAGTTCACAGAGCTGAGCACCATTAGTCCGCATCAAACCCCTTTATTATTTGAAGTCTGGAAATACAGATATGGGCATGATGCCATTTCCAGACCCGTTTATCAGTTCAGCTATGATGGAAAAAACTGGCTGAGCTATACCGGTTATTACCCGCTGGATGGCGACGATCGAATCACGATCATGATATTGTCTCCAATGATTGATTTTACGGCGGTCTTCTTTACCGCAAAAAATACGGCGATCATCCTGACGCTGGTGTTGATTCTGATCGCAACCCTGTATGGCTTTTATGGCAATCGATACATCCTTTCTCCTGTCCAGCGACTGACACGGGCCATTAATAACATCAGTCTGGGCAACTGGGGCCAGACGCTTGATCTGAACCGCAGTGATGAGCTGGGTAAACTCGCCGATGCCTTCGACAATATGAGCCGACACCTGGAACGGACCATCACGCATTTAGACCAGGAACGTCAGGAAACAACCCGTCTGAATATCTTACTTGAGCGGCAGAATCAGGAACTGGAAGCCAGAGTCACCGCACGGACTGCTGAACTTGAAGCTGCGAACAATCAGTTGGAGAAACTGGCATTCTACGACCCTTTAACCAATGCACCCAATCGTCGTTATTTCTGGCAGCGCTTCAACGAAACCAAAGCGCAAAGGCCATGCTGGCTGATGTTGCTGGATGTGGACAACTTTAAACAATTTAATGACACTTATGGGCACCAGGCCGGAGATTTCGCATTGCAGCATTTGGTCAGTGTCTGTCACGAAACACTGCAAACCCCTGATTTCATAGGGCGCATTGGTGGCGAAGAATTTGCCATTTGCAGCCAACTCAGCGACCCACATCAGGCCTATGCTTTAGCAGAACAAATTCTGGAAACACTCTCGACAACACCGATAGTTTTCGAAGCGTCACAACTCACCATTACCGCCAGCATGGGTATGGTCGAATGCGAGCCTGACAGCACCAGTTGTTACGCACGGGCTGATAAACTCTTGTATCTAGCCAAGCGTACCGGAAAAAATCAGGTGTTCATGGAAAACATGAAGGATCGTGCCGAAAAGAATGCGATCGTTTGAATAAAACATTGTCTGATCATTTAGAGCCGATATAATCGGTGAAAAATCCCTGTCTTTCATCATCTGCCTGCTGGAGCCATTTCGTGTATTTGCATCACCAAGAAACGAAGCGGTTGTTAAAACTCGCTATTCCCGTTCTGATCGCCTCCGTTGCTCAAACCGCCATGAGCTTTATTGATACCGTCATGGCTGGTGGAGTCAGCGCAACAGATATGGCCGCCGTTTCAGTGGCATCCAGTGTCTGGATGCCTGCGATTTTATTTGGCATCGGTGTCCTGTTCGCCATGGTGCCTATCGTCGCACAACTCAATGGCTCTAAGCAGAAAGACAAAATTCCATTTCAGGTTCAGCAAAGTTTTGTGTTGTCCTTGCTCATGTCCGTGCCAATTATTCTCGTGCTGTATAACGCAGGCGTCTTGATTGATTACATGGCCGTTGAACAGGTACTGGCAGAGAAAACCATCGGCTACTTACATGTAGTGCTTTATGCCGTTCCGGCTTTGCTGATGTTTCAGGCACTGCGCAGTTTCTCGGAAGGCCTGTCCCTGACTGTTCCGGGCATGGTGATTGGATTTATCGGCCTGCTGGCCAACATCCCGCTGAACTGGATATTTGTTTACGGTAAATTTGGTGCGCCAGCCCTTGGTGGTGTAGGTTGCGGCGTTGCAACGGCCATCGTCTACTGGTTGATGTTTTTCTCCATGCTGGTTTATGTACTGGTGAACCGAAAACTCAGCCAGGTGGGTCTGTTTGTGACCTGGTACCGCCCGGAACTGAAAGCGATTCTGCGCCAGTTTAAACTGGGCTTTCCAATTGCGGCAGCCCTGTTTTTTGAGGTGTCCATCTTTGCCGCGATTGCCTTACTGATTGCGCCATTGGGTTCGATTGTTGTGGCCGCCCACCAGATTGCGATTAACTTCTCTTCTCTGGTCTTCATGCTGCCGATGAGCTTAGGTGCTGCCGTTAGTATCCGGGTTGGTCATCAATTGGGAGAGCAAAATTTTGATGGCGCCAGAATCTCAAGCCATTGTGGCATTTGGGTAGGTATTGCAATTTCAGTCGCCACCGCCATTTTGACCATCATCTTCCGCGAACAGATTGGGCTGCTGTACACCGACAATCCGGATGTGATCGTCCTTGCAACCCAACTGCTGTTCCTGGCCGCTGTGTATCAGTTCAGTGATGCCATTCAGGTTGTCGCTGCTGGCGCATTGCGAGGTTATAAAGACATGCGGGCCATCTTCATCTGTACTTTTATTGCTTACTGGGTCTTTGGACTGCCTGCCGGTTACGTGTTGGGCATGACGGATCTGATCACTGAACCTATGGGGCCGCATGGCTTCTGGACAGGTACAATTGTTGGCTTGACTGCCGCCGCATTGATGCTGACCGTCCGGCTGCTTTGGCTGCAGCGTCAGGATCATGATTTTCAGTTGGCGATGTCTGTGCGATAACAAGCGTTCTACCAAAGGCAGCGACAGCTGCCTTTTCTTTATCCCGAATGATTCCGCCGCACAATAAGCCACGAAGCCTTCACATATACTGAGCATAAAACGGTGATTGATACATAAACATGATGAACCCATGCCGAACGATTGTGATTTCCTCTATTCTTCTGCTGATGTTCGTCGTCAGTCTCAGTGGCTGTGAAAGGCCATCGTCCGACAGCAGCTTTGAGAACTATTCCGAACGGTTAGCCTCTGTGCTGGAGACCAATGCGCCCCCGCCTCCGAAAACATCAATTCCCCCTCTGCCAGAAACCAACGATGTCTTACAACACACGCAAGACATTCGGATGGGTTTACTGGATGCATATGAGCTGCGCCAGTGCGGATTATTCCAGCTCATCGCGGAACGGAATTCCGTCTTAGGGAAAGTACAGGACAGAACCCGGCAGCTTCGTTACGAACTCTTGTTACTGGATGGTATCGGCCATTGTCTGACCACCTTAGCGGAAGACAGTAAACTCCATTCGCAGCTGTTCGACGTACAGCAAGCCAAGCAAACGGATCTCCCGCGCTATTTCTGGAACATGCTGCTCGCAGGCGAAGAATGGCAAAAACAACTGAAACCAACCCACTTCGCATTTACGCTTGACCAGATGCCCGGTGCGACAGTAAGCCAGGAAATCTTCAGGGGGCTGGCACAAATCGCCCAACAGATTACAGCACAGCAATCTGTTCCAGCGAAGACGGCCGAGAGCCTGCTCACCTTTCAGGAAGCTATTCATGCTTATCGCTATCTCGGGCGACTCTTCTATTCAATGGCCCGAGCAAGAGACTGGCTGAACGCAACCACCGAAATGCTGCAAAAGCAGGACAGCCGTGTGTATTGCGGCCCGAACCGGAATCAGCAAAAAGCAACTTACCTAGAAAATGTGTTTTACAAGTTTTACATCGACGAGATTCAGCCTTACCTCGCCCGACTCGACAGCCAGTATCAGGAAATCGCACCTGATCTGAAAACCCTGTTTGCCACCCCGCAGCGCCCCGATTCACTGACGGATTATCAATCCCTGTACATCGACGGTGCATTACATCTTCAATTTCATCAGGCCACCCTGAATCACGTCACCTATTGGCAAAATCTGTTCAAGCGCTGCGGCATCAAAGTCGGACAGCCCTGAACTATGCTTGATCAATGACATCACGAAGGAGCGTGACACCATGAAAAAGATCAAAAATGAACAAAAGCTACTCAAAAAAGCCATGGAACTGGGACTAGCCTTTGCCAAAAAACAAGGCTACGAAGATTTTGGCAAAGGTATTTCCGAAAAAGACAAAGTTGAATGTATTTACCGGCTCTTGGTTGATGTAAAACAGATCACCCCACTCGCCCCGGATCAGGAAGACGGCCCCAATATGAAACACAAACTTGCGATCTGGATATCAAGATTGTTACCGCCCGATCACGAGTTACTCCAGTAAATTTTCTGGAAAAACAGCGACTCACTGACTGAATCCACATCAGGCCGTACAAGTTGCAACCAAACGGTCACGAAAAATAAAAAAAGCCAACTCAAACACTTGCACCAAAGGGAGGGAGTCGCTAATATTCACCCCGTTCTCAGGCAGGACACAAAACAATACGACCGTAGCTCAGCTGGTTAGAGCACCACCTTGACATGGTGGGGGTCGGTGGTTCGAGTCCACTCGGTCGTACCAAATCTTGCATTAGAATAACTTAAAATTTGCGTCTGTAGCTCAGCTGGTTAGAGTATCGCCTTGACATGGCGGGGGTCGGTGGTTCGAGTCCACTCAGACGCACCA
>NZ_JAUORR010000023.1:0-79560 GCF_030547945.1 Photobacterium sp. 1_MG-2023
CGCGTCCGGGAGGATTCGAACCTCCGACCGCCTGGTTCGTAGCCAGGTACTCTATCCAGCTGAGCTACGGACGCGCAATTGCAAGCGATATTTCTTTCGAAAAGAAATGGCGGTGAAGGAGGGATTCGAACCCTCGATACGGGATAAACCGTATACTCCCTTAGCAGGGGAGCGCCTTCAGCCTCTCGGCCACCTCACCGTCTTGCGGTCGCTCATATTACTGTCAGGCAAAAATAAGTCAAACACTTTATTGAGAAAAAGTGCCATTCCAGATGCACCTGAACACTTAATCGCCAAACCGCTAGCAAAAGCTCCCTGAAGCTTGTTTTTTCAATCCGAAAGGCTGGTTCGGTACCGGATTCCGGCACAGACAAAAAAGGCCAGCTTCACAGCCGACCTCTTTTGTAAAACAGAAATTAGTAGTTACCCGAGCTTTGCGATCCGGTATCTTTCTCTGCCTGTATACGCATGTAGATTTCTTCACGGTGAACAGACACTTCTTTCGGCGCATTGACACCGATGCGAACCTGATTTCCCTTCACGCCAAGCACGGTTACGGTTACTTCGTCACCGATCATTAGCGTCTCACCTACGCGACGAGTCAAAATTAGCATTCGATTGCTCCTTGAGTAATCTTACTTTTAATTAGTGTTTATCAGGCCATTTTCCATTGCTAGATGGCCCGGAGTTCATGGTCACTGCTCAAGAAACAGCGAGAAGTGGGCGATTATCCAGACTTTGACAATCAACCACAAACATTTTCTGCATTCGGCGTACAACAGCGATCCGTTCCGTTTTCATGGCAAGAACCATGCACAGATTTCTCATGGATCGTTTTTACGCCTCAACTGCTTGTCATTGTAGCACTTTCTTAACCATTGATGTCGACTGTACCACAGCCGACATCAAACACTTAAGTGACCGTTGCCGCATTCAGTGATGATCAGCAGAAACGTCCGTCAGAGACGCTCACTGAGCCAAGGTGATACGCTTTCCAGGGCAGCCGGTAACGCGCTTGCATCCGTCCCACCAGCCTGAGCCATGTCCGGACGACCGCCCCCTTTACCGCCAACCTGCTGAGCAACCATGTTCACCAGCTCGCCAGCCTTCACTTTCGACGTCATGTCCTTCGTGACACCGGCAATCAGGCCAACTTTACCCTCGCTGACGTTACCCAGAATCACAACACCACTTCCCATCTGGTTTTTCAGCTCGTCAACCATACCACGCAAGGCTTTGTTATCGGCACCATCAAGCTTGGCAATCAAGACCTTAGTCCCATTGATATCCTGAACCTGATTGATTAGACCTGCGCTTTCCTGCGCCGCCAGTTTATCTTTCAACTGTTGGAGCTCTTTCTCCAGCTGCTTGTTCTGCGAAACCAGCGCGCTGACTTTACTGGTGATGGAAGCAGCGTCTGACTTCACCAGACCCGCCGTTTCTGCCAGCAGATTGTCTTGTGCATGCAGTGCTGCAATTGCACCTTCACCGGTCACGGCTTCAATCCGGCGGATACCCGCGGCAATCCCGCCTTCAGAAACAATCTTGAACAAACCAATATCACCGGTCCGGCGGGCGTGAATGCCACCACAGAGTTCGGTCGAGAATTCACCCATGGTCAGAACGCGAACTTCATCGTCGTATTTCTCGCCAAACAGTGCCATTGCACCTTTCACTTTGGCGGCTTCGATGTCCATGACATTGGTTTCAACGGCATGGTTCAGGCGAATCTGCTCATTCACTATTCGCTCAATTTTACGCAGTTGTTCCGGCTTCACCGATTCCAGATGTGAAAAGTCAAAACGCAGACTGTCTGGCTTCACCAGAGAGCCTTTCTGCGTGACGTGTTCACCCAGTTCCTGACGCAATGCAGCGTGCAGCAAGTGGGTGGCTGAGTGGTTCAGGCTGATTGCCGCACGGCGCGCAGCATCCACCGCAGCAGATAAACGGTCCCCAACTTTCAGAGCACCTTCGTTCATCACGCCCTGGTGGCCAATCGCATCTCCGAATTTTTGTGTATCTTCAACCTGGAATGCAACACCGTTTGCCGTCAGCACACCAGTATCGCCACACTGACCGCCTGACTCGGCGTAAAACGGTGTGTGATCCAGAATGACCAGCGCTTTTTCACCCGCAGCGATGGCTTCAACCGCTTCACCGTCCCGGAACAGTGCGACCACCTGACCTTCACCCTGAGTGCCGTCATAGCCGCAGAACTCAGTTTCCGCATCCACTTTCACGCTGTCGTTGTAGTCAACACCGAACTGGCCGGCTTCACGCGCGCGCTGACGCTGGGCTTCCATGGCATTGTTAAAACCTTCTTCGTCAATGCTGAAACCACGCTCACGCGCGACATCATTAGTCAGGTCAGCCGGGAAACCATAAGTGTCGTACAATTTAAATACGGTCTCGCCGTCCAGCACCTTGCCATCCAGCGCATCCAATGCATCATTCAGAATTGCCATGCCACGATCCAGTGTACGACCGAAGTTCTCTTCTTCGATCTTCAGCACCTTCTCGACCATCGCCTGCTGTTGCTTCAGCGCTTCTCCTGCGGTGCCCATGACTTCTGCCAGCGGACCCACCAGTTTGAAGAAGAATGCACCATTGGCACCCAGTTTATTGCCGTGACGCACAGCACGACGAATGATCCGGCGCAACACATAGCCACGGCCTTCGTTCGACGGCATCACACCATCTACGATCAGATAGGCGCAGGAACGGATATGGTCAGCAACCACACGCAGCGACTGGTTCGACAGGTCGTCGTAGCCAATCACAGACGCCGCTTCTTTGATCAGCGCCTGAAAGATATCAATTTCATAATTTGAGTGAACGTGCTGCAAAATCGCAGCCAGACGCTCAATCCCCATGCCGGTATCAACCGATGGTTTTGGCAGCGGGTCCATTTGACCGTCAGCCTGACGGTTGAACTGCATGAAGACGATGTTCCAGATTTCGATGAAACGGTCACCGTCTTCTTCTGGTGACCCCGGAGGACCACCCCAGATGTGATCACCGTGGTCATAAAAAATTTCGGTACATGGACCACACGGGCCTGTGTCACCCATTTGCCAGAAGTTATCAGATTCGAATGCCTTCCCGCCTTGCTTATCGCCAATGCGGATAATCCGGTCTTCCGGCAGGCCAATGACTTTATGCCAAATATCAAAGGCTTCATCATCGGTCTGATAAACCGTGACCAGCAGGCGCTCTTTTGGCAGTTTCAGGACACCAGTCAGGAATTCCCAGCCATACTGAATCGCATCTTCTTTGAAATAGTCCCCGAAGCTGAAGTTCCCCAGCATTTCGAAGAAAGTATGGTGACGTGCAGTAAAGCCAACATTTTCCAGGTCATTGTGCTTACCACCAGCACGTACACAGCGCTGTGCCGTGGTCGCTCGGGTGTAATTACGCTTTTCCAGACCCAGGAAGGTATCTTTAAACTGGTTCATCCCCGCGTTCGTAAACAGCAGGGTCGGGTCATTGGCCGGAACCAGTGACGAACTGTCGACAATCTGGTGACCTTTGCTTTCAAAAAACGTAAGAAACGCACGGCGAATCTCATCAGTGCTCATGTACATTTGAAAATCCTGAATAATGCTGTGTTAATCCCCCTGCCGGCAACTGCCATCCAGTTGTCTGAGCTCGAACCCAAATTCGGCCCAGATGCAGGTTTAATCAGACTAAGATAAAAGGTTTGCTGACTATTGTAAAACAACGCGGGTTTGACGGGAAATGTTCTGTGAACACAGGAGAAAAATCAGCCTTCGTATTCGTCATCAACCGATAAGGCATAGCGGATTTGTTCAAAGTCAAATCCGCGGGACTGCATGAAGCGCAGCCTGCGCGCTTTCTCTTTCGGAGTATCCATCGGTTGATTGCCAAATTTACGCTGCGCGACTGATTTTGCCTGTTCAAACCAGTCCACCTCAGCATTGGTCAAAGCCTGCTTGATACACAGTTCGTGTACCCCTTTCATTTTCATTTCCTGCTGAATACGCAGCTTCCCCCAACCTTTGGCAACGCCATTCCGCACAGCCATGGCGGCATACCGGGCATCATCAAGCCATTGATAGTCCTGACAAAAAGCAATGGCTTCCTGAACATCCTGCTCGCTGTATCCGCGCATTTTCAGTTTCTGTTGCAGTTCCCGCTCTGCATGATCACGACGCGACAGATACCCGACCGCCGCTTCTTTTGCCGAAATTTTAGGTGGTTGTCGTCTCACGGATATCCCCTGTTTTCAGTTGTCCTGCATCTGTGTCATTTGTCCGTGGCTGAACGCCCCAAAACACAACGGGCACTGACGTTGGTGAAATCACCGCCGTACAGCGCCCGTTGTTCCAGTTCTGATCCTGTGCTGTTTTAAGCTCGATCAGCGGTCAGCTTAAAAAGCTTCGCCTTCCTGAGCATCAATCTTTTCTGCATCTGCACTCGCCAGCTCAGCATCTTCATCGCTCAGATTTGCAGGCGTCAGCAATTGCTCACGCAACAGCTTGTCAATGGTTTGTGCAATTTCCGGATTCTCAGACAGGTACTTACAGGCATTCGCCTTACCCTGACCAATCTTGTCACCCTGATAGCTGTACCAGGCACCGGCTTTTTCAATCAGCTTTTGCTTTACGCCCAGGTCAATCAGCTCGCCATTGCGGTTAAAGCCCTGTCCGTAAAGAATCTGCGTATCCGCTTGCTTAAACGGCGCTGCAATTTTGTTTTTCACAACTTTAATGCGGGTTTCGTTCCCCACCACTTCGTCGCCTTCTTTGATCGCGCCGGTACGGCGGATGTCCAGACGAACAGAAGCATAGAATTTCAGGGCGTTACCACCCGTTGTTGTTTCCGGGTTCCCAAACATCACACCAATCTTCATTCGGATCTGGTTGATGAAGATACACATACAGTTTGACTGTTTCAGGTTACCGGTCAGCTTACGCATCGCCTGAGAAAGCATCCGGGCTTGCAGACCCATGTGAGAGTCACCCATTTCGCCTTCAATTTCAGCTTTCGGGGTCAGGGCGGCAACGGAGTCGACAACAATCAGATCAACAGCACCAGAGCGTGCCAGCGCGTCACAGATTTCGAGCGCCTGCTCACCGGTATCCGGCTGAGAAACCAGCAGCTCGTCGATGTTCACGCCCAGCTTCTTCGCATAAATCGGATCCAGTGCGTGCTCAGCATCGATGAAGGCACAAGTCTTGCCTTTACGCTGTGCTGCAGCAATGGTTTCCAGTGTCAGCGTGGTTTTACCTGAAGATTCCGGACCATAGATTTCTACGATACGACCCATTGGCAGGCCGCCAGCGCCCAGTGCGATATCCAGTGACAGAGAACCGGTTGAGATGGTTTCGATATCCATCGTACGGTTGTCACCCAGCTTCATGATGGAGCCTTTACCGAACTGCTTTTCGATCTGACCCAGGGCAGCGGCAAGAGCCTTCTGTTTGTTGTCGTCCATTCGACTCTCCAACGGATGCTAATTCAAGAATTCAATTTACGGGTTAGTATACTGTCTATTCATACAGTGTCTAGCACTGGATGCGATTTTTTTCCGCTCCAGCCCGCTAACCGGAGCAGAGTGTGATCTTCACTGCATCGCCTGCAAGCGATCCAGAAAACCTTGCAAAGCGTACGCGACCGCCTGCTCACGAACGGCCTGCCTGTCCCCGTCAAACAGACAGGTCGTCACATGCTGCCAGCCGGTTGTATCCGCCCAGGCAAAACACACGGTGCCAACCGGCTTTTGCGGGGTGCCGCCATCCGGTCCGGCAATGCCACTGATCGCAACACTCATCTGAGCACGGGAATGAGCCAGTGCCCCCGCAGCCATTTCCAGCACGACGGGCTCGCTGACGGCACCATACTGTGCCAGTGTTGCCGCCTGAACCGCCAGCATTTCCTGCTTTGCCTCATTGCTGTAGGTCACAAATGCCCGGTCAAACCAGGCTGAGCTTCCGGCAATATCCGTGATAGCTGCGGAAACACCCCCGCCCGTACAGGATTCTGCTGTTGTGGCCAGCCATTGACGTGCAACCAGGGCATTTCCCAGTTGGGCGGCGAGTAAGGTCTCTACCATCTGCTTTCCTCCGCGCGCAGTCGATTCAGCCACCTTACTCGGTTGCGCCACCGGCATCAAGCCATAGAAATTCTTCCGGCCCTCTTTGCCCGTCCACACCTTTCACGTATCCTAGTCAGCCTGATTTTTCTCGGTTTGAAGCGGGCGACAGCGTGACAGTACAAGGTTTAGAAAAACACACTCCCATGATGCAGCAATATCTCAGAATCAAGGCAGAAAACCCTGATGTGCTGCTGTTTTACCGGATGGGCGATTTCTACGAACTCTTCTTTGACGATGCCAAGCAAGCCTCACAACTGCTCGATATTTCGCTGACCAAACGGGGGGCGTCCAATGGCCAGCCGATCCCCATGGCCGGTGTGCCATATCACGCCGTAGAAGCCTATCTGGCGAAACTGGTTCAGTTAGGCGTATCGGTTGCAATTTGCGAACAGATCGGCGATCCGGCCACCAGCAAAGGACCGGTTGAACGCCAGGTCGTGCGTATTGTGACTCCAGGAACCGTCAGTGATGAAGCGCTGCTGCATGAACGGCGCGACAACCTGATTGCCGCTATTTTCTGCCAGAACGGCCGCTTCGGTTACGCCACGCTGGATATCACCTCCGGCCGCTTTATGCTAACCGAGCCTGAAACCGAAGAAGCGATGCAGGCCGAGCTGCAGCGCACCAGCCCTGTTGAACTGCTGTACCCGGAAGATTTCCCGCTGCCGGGCCTGTTCAGTCACCTCAAAGGAGCGCGACGCCGTCCGGTGTGGGAATTTGCTCTGGAAACCGCCCGCCAGCAACTGACTCTGCAATTCGGGACCCGTGATCTGGTGGGCTTTGGCGTTGAGAACGCTGAGTTTGGTCTGTGTGCCGCTGGCTGTCTGCTTCAATATGTGAAAGATACGCAGCGCACGGCCCTGCCCCATATCCGAGCGATTACCCGGGATACACAAGAGCAGTCCGTGATTCTGGATGCAGCAACCCGCCGCAATCTGGAACTGACCCAAAACCTGGCCGGGGGCACCGACAACACACTGGCTTCAGTACTGGATCAGACCGCGACGCCTATGGGCAGTCGTTTACTCAAACGCTGGCTGCATCAGCCGGTGCGAAACCACCAGCAACTGAATCAGCGACTGGATGCCATCGGCAATCTGAAAGACAGCGGCATGTTTGCCGAACTGGCCGATGTTCTGCGTCATATGGGCGATCTGGAACGCATTCTGGCCCGTCTGGCACTGCGTTCTGCCCGGCCGCGCGATCTGGCCCGGATGCGGACCGCACTACAGTATCTGCCTGAACTGGCTGGACTCATGACTGAGTTCAGCAGCGATCATCTGCGTCAGCTTGCCGAGTACAGCCAGCCCATGGATGAGCTGTGTGCGCTGCTGGAACGCGCGGTGATCGAAAACCCGCCCGTGGTGATCCGTGATGGTGGCGTCCTGGCACCCGGATACAATGCCGAGCTGGATGAATGGCGCGATCTGGCCGATGGTGCCACGAAATTCCTCGAGGAGCTGGAAGCCAGCGAACGCGAACGACATGATATCGACAGCCTGAAAGTCGGGTTCAATCAGGTGCACGGTTTCTATATTCAGATCAGCCGTGGCCAGAGTCATAAAGTGCCCAGCCATTATGTACGCCGCCAGACGCTGAAAAATGCCGAGCGCTATATCATTCCCGAGCTGAAAGCACATGAAGATAAAGTGCTGAATTCCAAGTCCAAAGCGCTGGCACTGGAGAAAAAGCTGTGGGAAGAACTCTTCGATCTCTTGCTGCCTCATCTGGCACAGTTGCAGCAGACTGCCGCGGCGCTCTCTGAACTGGATGTGCTGGCGAATCTGGCAGAGCGTGCCGACACGCTGAACTACTGCCGTCCGCACCTGACGGACAAACCGGGCGTTGAAATCAGTGCCGGTCGTCACCCGGTGGTTGAGCAAGTGCTGGATGACCCATTCATCGCCAACCCGATTTCACTGCATCAGGACCGGCGAATGCTGATCATCACGGGTCCAAACATGGGCGGTAAGTCCACCTACATGCGCCAGACCGCACTCATTGCTCTGCTGGCTCATGTTGGGTCTTATGTTCCGGCGGATACTGCAACCATCGGCCCGCTGGACCGGATTTTCACCCGAATTGGTGCGTCGGATGATCTGGCATCCGGCCGTTCGACCTTCATGGTCGAAATGACTGAAACCGCCAATATCCTCCACAATGCCACTGAAAACAGTTTGGTGTTGATGGATGAAATTGGTCGCGGCACCAGCACGTATGATGGTCTGTCTCTGGCCTGGGCCAGTGCAGAATGGCTGGCTGAGAAAATTGCCGCCATGACCTTATTCGCCACCCACTACTTTGAACTGACCGAACTGCCTTCACTGTTGCCAGGGCTGGCGAATGTTCACCTGGACGCAATCGAGCATGGCGATGAAATTGCCTTCATGCACGCCGTCCAGGAAGGTGCGGCCAGTAAGTCTTTCGGCCTGGCCGTTGCCAGTCTGGCTGGTGTTCCGAAATCTGTGATTAAGCGCGCCAAGCAAAAACTGCAGCAACTGGAGGCCAGCGGCCACCAGCAGGCGATTGAGCAGCCGAGTCAGAACAGCAGCGATACTCAGCAACTGTCACTGATCCCTGAACCTAGCGAAGTTGAAGAAGCGTTAGCACGTCTGAACCCGGATGAGCTGTCGCCACGGCAGGCATTAGATGAACTCTATCGCCTCAAGGCTTTGCTGTAATACCAATCAAAGCAAGTCAGTGATCAAAAATAGCGCAGGAATAATGTTTGAGAACAAGGCGGATTTTTTATATAAGTAGTTGTTCTACAATCAAAAAATCTAACGCAGTTATCGAACATTTTAACAAGCTAGGATGACCAGTGATTGACTGCGATTGGTATAAAAGCCAATCCTGTTTGCAACACACAAAAAAAGGACGCCGGGCAGGCGTCCTTTTTCAATGGTTTTTCTTTCCGTAATATCTTTGTGCAATGAACCTGTGAGCAATGACTCTCGGAGTCAGTTCTCTTCGCTCAGTCCTTACATTTCCTGATTGAACAGAGATTCAATGTTCAGACCCTGATGGGTCAGCATATCCCGCAGGCGGCGCAGACCTTCAACCTGAATCTGACGTACTCGCTCGCGGGTCAGACCAATCTCACGGCCCACATCTTCAAGCGTCGATGCTTCATAACCCAGCAGACCAAAACGGCGGGCAAGCACTTCACGTTGTTTCGGATTCAGCTCTTGCAGCCAGGTGACGATAGAATTTTTCATGTCGTCATCCTGCGTTGATGTTTCCGGGCCACCGCAACGCTCATCCGGAATAATATCCAGCAAAGCTTTCTCGGTATCCCCACCAATCGGATTATCGACTGAGCCGACACGCTCGTTGAGGCGCAGCATCCGATTCACATCATCCACAGATTTATCGAGTTGCAGGGCAATGTCTTCAGCGGTCGGTTCATGATCCAGCTTTTGGGCCAGCTCACGGGCCGTCCGCAAATAGACGTTCAGCTCTTTCACTACATGAATGGGCAGACGAATCGTCCGGGTTTGGTTCATGATGGCCCGCTCAATGGTTTGACGGATCCACCAGGTCGCGTAAGTTGAGAAGCGGAAACCACGCTCAGGGTCGAATTTTTCAACCGCACGGATCAGCCCCAGGTTACCTTCTTCAACCAGATCTAACAGCGCCAGACCACGATTGCTGTAACGGCGGGAAATTTTAACCACCAGACGCAGGTTACTTTCAATCATCCGCTTACGGGCGACCTCATCTCCACGTAAGGCACGACGCGCATAAAGAACTTCTTCCTCAGCGGTTAAAAGTGGGGAAAAACCAATTTCACCAAGGTAAAGCTGCGTTGCATCCAATGCTTTCTGAGTGACACTATAAGACGAGATTTCCAGCTCGTCTTCCGTCTCTTCAACCTCGGATTTTGCTGAGATGTCAGCTTCTTGCTCTTCAACCTCAAGCTCTATATCGTCTTCAAACTCATCGTAGTTTTCGATATCAGTAGCTGCATTACTTCTGCTCATAGCGCCTCCCAGATAGCGTCTCGCAAATCCGGTTCATCACGCCCGAGCCGTCTGTCAGTCTGGCAGGTACTTGAGCGGATTCACTGACTTGCCTTTATAACGGATCTCAAAGTGCAGCCGGACACTGTTGGTTCCTGAGCTGCCCATCGCGGCAATTTTCTGCCCCGCAGTCACCGTATCTTGCTCCGTGACAAGTACCTTCTCATTGTGCGCATAGGCACTCAGGTAGTCGTCATTATGTTTGATGATGACCAAGTTGCCATAACCCCGGAGTGCATTGCCTGCGTAGACAACTTTTCCGGCAGCGGTTGCGTTGACATCTTGTCCACGCTGACCCGCGATATCAATGCCTTTATTGCCGTTGTCCCGGCTCGAGAATCCGGCAACCACTCGTCCTTTAGTCGGCCATCTCCAAGTGTCAACTTTGCCATCGTCAGACTTTGAAGTCTTCGCTGTGTTTTCCTTCGGTTTTGCCTGAGTTGTAACAACTTTGTTACTTTTTGAGTCTTGAGAGTACTCTTTTGTGGAAGGACGATCAACACCTTTGTTGGCGCTTTTTTGTACGTCTTTAGTCGAAGATTTCACCGGCACAGGTTTTGCCGCCGTTGTCGTTTGTGCAGGCTTACTTAGCTGAGTTGATATTACGGGTGGTTTCGCTGCGGCCACCGTCGTTGCTGCCGCAGCCGTGCCTGTCGCCACGGTTGTCGCCGCAACTGGACCGACCACAACGGGTGGCTGATAAGGGATCGCTTCCCGCTTCGGTGGCACAGATGGTTTCTTCACAATGGGCTGTGAAGGTCGCGATGCGACTTTCTGACCAAATTGTGGGGCAACATATTTCGGTTTCCAGAGAAAGAGTTTCTGACCCGGAAAAATCGTATAGGGTGGTGATAACTGGTTAATATCAATCAACTCATTGACATCACGCCCGGAAAGATAAGCAATGAAATAAAGGGTGTCCCCCTTTTGAACCTCATAATAACTGCCACGGTAACTACCACGCTCCGTGTTGTTATAATTGGCCCCTTGGGGCGGATAAGTCGCGCAAGCAGTCAGCAGATGACCTGCTGCCAGTACCGCGAATAATTGACGCTTTTTTCCCTGCCACCCTTTCATCGGTTAAGCCAGCTCCCCTGACACGAGCGGAACAAAGCGTACCGGTGTAATTTCTTCCGTCACATAGTGACCATCCAGACAGCGGATACACTTGAGCACTTGATTCATCTCACCAACCGGAATCACCAAACGCCCGCCTTCAGCCAGCTGGGCCAGCAACGCCGGCGGAACAATATCCGCCGCAGCCGTCACAATGATGGCATCAAAAGGACCTTTGCCTGACCATCCCTGCCAGCCGTCACCATGCTTGGTGGAAATGTTATGTAAATCCAGTTGCTTGAAACGACGCTTTGCCTGCCACTGCAGCTTTTTAATCCGCTCAACGGAGTAAACCCGGTCGACCAGATGAGACAGAATCGCCGTTTGGTAGCCCGAGCCGGTGCCGATTTCAAGCACCCGGGAGCTCGGTGACAATGCCAGCAGTTCAGTCATGCGTGCAACGATGTAAGGTTGAGAGATTGTCTGCCCACTGCCAATCGGCAAAGCATTGTTTTCATAAGCTTTATGAGACAAGGCTTCATCAATAAAATGCTCGCGGGGAACTTTGTCCATCACTTGCAGCACTTGCCGGTCAGCAATGCCCAGCTGACTCAAATATTCCATCAGGCTATGGCGTTGTTCCGCATAGCGCATTATCCGTTGTTCTCCACTTGTTTCATCCACTGCGACAGGTCATCTAACGCATCATGCGCGGTTAAATCAACCTGAAGCGGGGTCATTGAGACCTGCTTGTGCTCAATCGCATAAAAATCAGTGCCCGGCCCCGCATCCTGGCAGCTGCCGGGAGGGCCAAGCCAATAAATCGTTTTCCCGCGCGGGTCGGTATCTTTAATCATTTTTTCAGCCCGGTGCCGTGCGCCCAATCGTGTTACCTGCCATTCACCCAGCTCGGACAAGGGGACATCCGGAACATTGATATTTAAAATTTTATTGCTGGGTAAAGGCTGAACTTTCAAACGGCCAACGACTTCCTTGACGACCTGAGCCGCTGTGGCAAAGTGCTCACGTCCCACCAGAGAGACAGCAATGGCAGGTACACCTAAAAAATGTCCTTCGGTGGCTGCGGCGACGGTGCCCGAATACAGCACATCATCGCCCAGATTTGCGCCATGATTAATCCCGGCAACAACAATATCCGGCTTTTCAGTCATCCACTCATTGAGCGCAAAATGAACACAGTCGGTTGGTGTCCCTTCCACCGAAATCCGACGAATGCCTTCTTCACGGATCCGCAGCGGTGTTTCCAGCGTCAGAGAATTTGACGCCCCACTGCGATTACGGTCCGGTGCCACCACATAGACCTCCCCCAGTTCCTTCAGGGTATCGGCCAATGTATTGATTCCTTCAGCAAAGATACCATCATCATTACTGATCAAAATTCGCATATCTGCCATCCTTTTGTTCTGGCTCATCAATCATCTCTCGCAACACGGCCGTTGCAAAGCAGCCCGCTGGCAGGGAGAACTGAACCACCAGTTGATCAGCTTCCTGCGACCAGTGCATATCGCCTGGTCGCAACATCAGCGCACGGCGCTCATGACGCATACGGTTATCGCGGATCAGTTTGAGCAGCAAAGGTTCCTGTTCAATGATCTGCATTTCGAAGTCGGCAACCTCTCCCTGCGTCGGCAGCGCATTGTCACCCATCATCGGAGCCGTAATCAGCACACTGCCCTGCTCAACCTGCGCCTGCAGCGCCGGGGTAACCTGCTCGACCAGCGTCCAGCTATCCGTCTCTTTGTCCTGAACACAGTCACCGGCCATCAGAGTCGCTGCCTTACCCGCCGCGATCCGCTGGGACAGGACGAGATTAAACAGCCAGGAACGTGCCGCAGACAGATAAAAACTGCGTTTGCTCTTATCCCGAACCCGAAACTCATCGTTCCCCCAGGCACGAGCTTTGATCACGTTATTACCATCGTGGCCGAATCGCTGCGCACCAAAGTAGTTCGGCACACCGTGCTGCTCGATCTGTTTCAGGCGGGAGACGACATCCGCGGGCTGGTCCAGTTCGCTCAGTCGCAGCTCAAATGCATTGCCGGCCAGATCGCCTGGACGCAGTTTTTTATCATGGCGATCTGTGGCGATCACCTCAACCCCCGGGTGCTCTGCGACAAACTGCGTGAGATCCGGATCCGGTTTCCCAGGCAGGTGCACACTGAGCCATTGCTCGGTCACGGCATGGCGGTCTTTCAATCCCGCCCAGCTGACATCCCGGGATTTTACGCCACAGGCTTTGGCCAGCTCATTGACAACATACTTGGTGTTTTCACCGGTTTTACGGATTTTCACCATGAAGTGTTCACCGCTACCGGCAAAATCAAATCCCAGTTGTTCTTTGACGATAAAGTCTTCCGGGCGAACTTTGCTGCGCCCGCGGCAAACCGGCTTACCATACAGCCAGCTCAGGCTGTCCATTTCAATTGTCATCATGTTTACAGTTTCCAGAAAGGAGTCCGGTTACAGGGAACGCAGTAACACAACCGCTTCGCAGGCAATGCCTTCTTTGCGGCCCGTAAAGCCCAAACGCTCGGAAGTGGTTGCCTTTACATTAATATTATCGACCGTGGTTTCAAGATCGTCGGCAATTCGCTGACACATTTCGTCGATATAAGGTGCCATCTTGGGCGCCTGGGCAATAATGGTGACATCCAGATTCCCTAGACAATAGCCTTTCGCTTTCACTTTGGAATAGACATCGCGCAGCAACATCCGGCTGTCTGCACCTTTCCACTCAGCATCTGTGTCCGGGAAATGACGACCAATATCACCGGCACCAATCGCCCCCAGTAAAGCATCACAAACCGCATGGAGTGCAACATCACCATCTGAATGCGCCACCAGACCAAATTCATACGGGACGGCCACGCCACCGATGATCACCGGGCCTTCACCGCCAAATTTATGTACGTCAAAACCATGTCCAATTCGCATTATGCCTGCTCCTTTTGTCGTTGCTGCAGGTAAAATTCGGCCAGTGCCAGATCTTCCGGCTGTGTAATTTTCAAATTATCGGCCCGTCCGGTCACCAGGCGCGGTGCATAACCGCAATGCTCCAGGGCTGAAGCTTCATCGGTGACGACAGCGCCGTCTGCAAGTGACTTGGTCATGGCGTCACGGAGCTGACCTGCCCGAAACATCTGTGGCGTGAGAGCATGCCAGAGATCCGTGCGTTCTACTGTCATGGCGATCGCCTGGCGGCCATTGCCACGCTTCATGGTATCCCGCACTGGTGCGGCCAGGATTGCGCCACACTCGCTTTGTTGTGCCTGTTCGATCAAGCGTGAAATATCATCCTGATGCAGGCAAGGACGGGCCGCATCGTGAACCAGCACCCAGTCTTCATCCGATAAATCTGCCAAACCGGCGAACACGGAATCAGCACGTTCCGCGCCCCCCTCAACCACAGTCACTTCAGGACGAGCAGAGAGTGGGAGATGCTGAAAATAGGGGTCGCTGTCGCTAATCGCAATCACCACACGACCGATCGCGGGGTGTTGCAGCAGACAGTCAACGGTATGTTCTAAAATTGTTTTTCCTGCAATCAGCAGGTACTGCTTGGGCCGATCAGCCTGCATACGGCTGCCGATACCGGCGGCTGGCACAACAGCAGTTAAGGTTTGAGTCATGATGGGTTTACTGCCAAATAAACGCCTGCGGGTGCTCTCCTAGGGAGTATTGTCACCCACAATGCGAAAAAAAGTTTCTCCGGGTTTGATCATACCAAGTTCATGCCGGGCCCGCTCTTCAACGGCTTCCAGCCCCTGATGCAGGTCATGAATTTCTGCGTACATCTGCTGATTTCGCTGCACCAGTTCCGCGTTGGCTTTCTGCTGAAGCGCGACGTTGTCTTTCAGCGCCACGTAATCAGACATCCCATTTTTGCCAAACCAGAACTCGTACTGCAGCCAGGATAATACCAATAGCAACACGGCACTGAATACTCGCATGCAAGCCTCATTCTCGGTTGATTCGTTCAAGCGACAGGCCGGATTTACCGCCCGGGAAGCGGTAATAATCCCATAAAGCGCCCGGTGTGACCAGTTCCGGTGCAGCCATTCGGGCATAAAAAAGCCGCTCTGATGAGCGGCTTATCCATCTTTTATCCGTCAGACGGACAAAGTGTTGTTTCAGACTTATGCCTGACCTTTCACTTCTTTCAGACCGTTGTAAGGTGCTTTTTCACCCAGTGCTTCTTCGATACGAATCAGCTGGTTGTATTTCGCAACACGGTCAGAACGGCTCATAGAACCTGTCTTGATCTGGCCAGCTGCAGTACCGACCGCCAGATCAGCGATGGTTGCATCTTCAGTTTCACCTGAACGGTGAGAGATGACAGCGGTATAACCTGCATCTTTCGCCATCTTGATCGCAGCCAGTGTTTCGGTCAGAGAACCGATCTGGTTGAACTTGATCAGGATAGAGTTCGCGATACCTTTATCAATCCCTTCTTTCAGGATCTTGGTGTTGGTGACAAACAGATCGTCACCCACCAGCTGGATTTTGTCGCCCAGCAGTTCTGTCTGGTGCTTGAAGCCATCCCAGTCAGACTCGTCCAGACCGTCTTCGATCGACACGATTGGGTACTGTGCAACCAGGCCAGCCAGATAGTGGTTGAATTCTTCAGAAGTGAAGACTTTGCCTTCACCTTTCATGTTGTAGTTGCCTGCTTCTTTGTCGTAGAACTCAGATGCAGCACAGTCCATCGCCAGAGTCACGTCTTTACCCAGCTCGTAGCCTGCCAGCTCAACAGCTTCTTTGATTGCAGCCAGTGCAGCAGCGTTTGATTCCAGGTTTGGTGCGAAGCCACCTTCGTCACCCACAGCCGTGCTCATGCCTTTCGCTTTCAGAACTTTTGCCAGGTTATGGAAAACTTCTGCACCGATACGCAGGCCTTCTTTCAGGGTTTTCGCGCCAACAGGCTGAATCATGAATTCCTGAATGTCGACGTTGTTGTCTGCGTGCTCACCACCGTTGATGATGTTCATCATTGGCAGTGGCATAGAGAATTTGCCCGGTGTGCCGTTCAGCTCAGCAATGTGCTCGTACAGAGGCATGCCTTTCGCCGCAGCAGCTGCTTTTGCGTTCGCCAGAGAAACCGCCAGAATTGCGTTTGCACCGAACTTAGATTTGTTGTCTGTACCGTCCAGGTCGATCATGATTTGGTCGATGTCAGCCTGAGCTTTCGCATCTTGACCCAGCAGCGCCTGAGCAATCGGGCCATTGACTGCATCAACGGCTTTCAGAACACCTTTGCCAAGAAAACGTGCTTTGTCACCGTCACGCAGCTCCAGAGCTTCACGAGAGCCCGTAGATGCACCTGATGGCGCAGCAGCCATACCAACAAAACCGCCTTCCAGATGAACTTCAGCTTCTACAGTTGGGTTACCGCGTGAGTCGATGATTTCACGACCCAGAACTTTAACGATCTTAGACATTGTGTTTCCTCTTGCTTTATTTTGATTTAAAAAAGCGAAAAAAAAGCTGCCGCACTCCTGTGCAACAGCTATTCGTAACTCTTATTTGTTCTCTTCCAGCTCGCCGCGCTGATGCTGACCAGCGGCTTTGACGAAGCCTTCAAACAGTGGATGGCCATCACGCGGGGTTGATGTGAACTCAGGGTGGAACTGAGCCGCAACGAACCATGGGTGATTTGGCACCTCAATAATCTCAACCAGCTTCTTATCGGCTGACAAACCAGACACCTTCAGGCCAGCTTCCTTCAGCTGAGGCAACAGGTTGTTGTTCACTTCGTAACGGTGACGGTGACGCTCGTGGATGGTCGCGCTGCCGTAAAGTTCGCGGGCTTTGCTGCCATCTTCCAGATGACACAGCTGTGAACCCAGACGCATGGTACCGCCCAGATCAGACGCTTCAGTCCGCTCTTCCACGTTACCTTCGCTGTCGACCCACTCCGTGATCAGACCTACAACCGGATAAGGCGATTTGGCATCGAACTCGGTTGAGTGTGCACCGCTCAGACCTGCCACATTTCGCGCAAATTCGATCAGTGCGACTTGCATGCCCAGACAGATGCCCAGGTATGGAATTTTGTTTTCACGCGCATACTGCGCCGTCATGATCTTGCCTTCAACACCACGACCACCGAAACCGCCCGGGACCAGAATTGCATCCAGACCTTCCAGCATTTCAACGCCTTTTGACTCCACGTCCTGTGAATCCACATACTTGATGGTCACAGACAGGCGGTTTTTCAGGCCAGCGTGTTTCAGGGCTTCGTTCACAGACTTGTATGCATCTGGCAGTTCGGTGTATTTACCGACCATACCAATCGTTACTTCGCTGGTTGGGTTCGCTTCTTCATAGATCACGCGTTCCCACTCACTCAGATCGGCTTCTGGTGCCGTAATTCCGAAACGCTGACAAACCAGTTCATCCAGACCCTGAGACTTGATCAGTTGCGGGATCTTGTAGATGGAGTCGACGTCTTTCATTGAAATGACAGCTTTCTCTGGCACGTTACAGAACAGTGCAATCTTGGCACGTTCGTTTGCCGGGATCATGCGGTCTGAACGACAGATCAGCACGTCTGGCTGAATCCCGATCGACAGCAGTTCTTTCACTGAATGCTGTGTTGGTTTGGTTTTCACTTCACCAGCGGCTGCCAGGTAAGGCACCAGTGTCAGGTGCGTAAAGATGGCACGCTCGCGGCCCAGCTCAACAGCCAGCTGACGGAGCGCTTCCATGAATGGCAGGGATTCGATATCACCCACAGTACCGCCCACTTCAACAATCGCAATGTCGTGGCCTTCGGCACCGGCAATCACACGCTCTTTGATCGCGTTAGTGATGTGCGGGATAACCTGAATGGTTGCACCCAGATAGTCACCGCGACGCTCTTTACGCAGAACCTCTTCATAGACACGGCCGGCGGTAAAGTTGTTGCGTTTGGTCATCTTGGTACGAATGAAACGCTCGTAGTGACCGAGGTCAAGGTCGGTCTCTGCACCGTCTTCCGTAACGAATACTTCACCGTGCTGAATCGGGCTCATTGTCCCTGGATCAACGTTGATGTAAGGGTCTAGCTTCATCATGGTCACTTTCAGACCACGGGCCTCTAAGATGGCCGCCAGTGATGCTGCAGCAATACCTTTACCTAGGGAGGATACAACACCGCCCGTCACAAAAATGTAATTCGTTGTCATGTTTAACCTGGAAGATTTGGTGTAGAGGATAAAAAGTATCTGGACGGGAAATTAGTATACCAGACACATTTTATTGCCACAACGTGAAAACTATCACAGTAAAGCGAGTTGCTTCTTGTTCCAAATCAAGCCCGGAATTCTTGACGAAGAAATCCCTGAGCAATCAGTCCTGAGCTGCCGGGCCACCCGATTTCTCACGTTTTTTTACCTGTTCCCATTCGGCATCGAGTTCATCCAGCGAACAATGTTCAACCGACTTGCCCTGTTCGGCAACCGCCTGCTCCACCTCACGGAAACGACGTTCAAACTTCCGGTTCGCTTTCTGAAGCGCGGTTTCCGGTTTAACGTTCAGATGCCGGGTGAGATTCACCACCGCAAAAAGCAGATCGCCCAGTTCTTCTTCGATTCTGTCCTGATTCGGCACGGCTTGAAGCGCTTCTTCCATCACTTCTTCGATTTCTTCCTGCACCTTCTCAACCACAGGTCCCAGCGTCGGCCAGTCAAATCCATAGCGGGCACAGCGTTTCTGAATTTTATCCGCCCGGCTGAGTGCCGGCAGCGCTTTGGGAATATTCGCCAGAATGCTGTTGTCCTGCCCTTTTTCAGAGCGTTCTTTGGCTTTTTCTGCTTCCCAGTTGGCATGAATTGCCGCTTCATTGTCAAATTCAGCCCCGGAGAAAACATGCGGATGTCGCCGAATCAGTTTATGATTGATCCCGCTGACCACATCCTCAAAATCAAACAGTCCTTTTTCCTTGCCGAGCTGGCTGTAGAAAATGACTTGAAACAGCAGATCGCCCAACTCTTCTTTCACCTCATCCCAGTTTTCTTCTGCGATCGCATCGGCGACTTCATACGCTTCTTCCAGCGTATGCGGCACAATGGATGCGAAGTCCTGCTGCAGATCCCAGGGACATCCGCCGTCCGGATCCCGCAATTGCGCCATGATCGACAGCAGCTGATTGATAGGGGTGTTGTGACTCATGTGTGCATTTTCCTGTTTCTGTCATCAAAGAAAAGCGGGCGCTGGCCCGCTTTCTGTTACCTGTTGCGTGGTTCTCAGTGAAGCCGTCTGGCTTCAAAAACATCCTTCACCTGTTCCAGACGGAGCAGTAACCGGCCCAGACTATCGAGATCCGTCAGCTCGATTTCAAAGTCCATGATGGACATCTGTTTTTTGAAATCAATCCGGCTTTTCACCCCGGCCACCTTCACTTTTTCGTTGTGCATGGTGTTGGTGAGATCTTTAATCAGACCATTCCGCTCGGAGGCTGTGACCCGCACGGTCAACGCATAACGTCCGGCAAAGCTGCCACCCCAAACGGTATGAATAATCCGCTGCGGTGCCACATGACGCAGCTCTTCAAGCTGCTCACAATCGCTTCGGTGCACTGAAATGCCGCGCCCCTGGGTGACAAACCCAACGATATCATCCCCCGGGATCGGCTGGCAGCAGCGCGCCAGATGGGTCATCAGGTTATCCACCCCTTCCACCACCACGGCATCCCGCTGTGGCTTTTTCTGGCTGCTTTTGGTGCTGGCTTCCGTCAGACGTTCCAGCAACTGCTGATCTTCTTCTTCTGCCGTCGGCTTGTTCACCAGCGCATTAATATGGTTGATCACCTGATTGATGCGCAAATCACCGCTGCCAATCCCGGCAAAGAGCTCATCCGTGGAATTCACGTTGAATCGCTTCAGGGCATAGGCTTCAGCATCTTTCATGGTCGCGCCGATTTTCTGCAGCTCCTGCTCCAGAATTTCCCGGCCCGCAGCGATGTTTTTATCCCGGTCCTGTTTGCGGAACCAGGCATGCACTTTGGCCCGCGCCCGGCTGGAATTCACAAAGCCTAAATTCGGATTGAGCCAGTCCCGGGACGGGTTCGGCTCTTTCTGCGTGATGATTTCGACCTGATCGCCCATGTGCAGCTGATAAGTGAAGGGAACGATTCGGCCTTCCACTTTGGCGCCAATACAACGGTGTCCGACCTCGGAGTGAATATGGTAGGCGAAATCCAGCGGGGTGGCATTCAGTGGCAAATCCACCACATCGCCTTTCGGCGTGAACGCATAGACACGATCATCAAAGACCTGACTGCGCAGCTCTTCGAGCATTTCGCCCGAATCGGACATTTCTTCCTGCCAGGCCAGCAGTTTACGCAGCCAGTTGATTTTCTCGTCGTAGGCAGAATGGGCACCGGAAGAGGTCCCGGATTCTTTGTATTTCCAGTGCGCCGCCACCCCCAGCTCCGACTCTTCATGCATCTGCTTGGTTCGGATTTGGATCTCAATCGTTTTTCCTTCCGGGCCAATCACCACGGTATGGATCGACTGATATCCATTGGGTTTGGGATTGGCAACATAGTCGTCAAATTCTTTCGGCAGATGGCGATACTTGGTGTGCACCACCCCGAGCGCTGCATAGCAGTCTTGCAGCTGGTCCGCGATAATCCGCACGGCACGCACATCAAACAGCTCATCAAATGCCAGGCTCTTCTTTTGCATCTTGCGCCAGATGCTATAGATATGCTTCGGACGGCCATGCACCTCGGCTTTGATATGTGAGGCTTTCATCGAGTCGTCCAGATCGGCGACGAATCGATCAATGTATTGTTCCCGGTCGATGCGGCGTTCCGCCAGTTGTTTGGCAATCTGCTTATAGGTTTCCGGGTGCTTGTAGCGGAAGGCGTAATCTTCGATTTCCCACTTGAGCTGACCAATCCCCAGACGATTCGCCAGCGGCGCGTAAATGTTGGCACATTCCCGTGCAGCTGCACGGCGCACGGCATCCGGTTCATCCTTCACTTCGCGCAGATGACAGATCCGCTCCGCCAGCTTGATAACCACACAACGAAAATCATCCACCATGGACAACAACATCCGGCGGATATTATCGACCTGAGCCGACTGCGCCGCCCCTTCTTTGATGGCATTCAGCTGGCTGATCGCAGCCATCTGCTTGACGCCTTTGACCAGTTGCAAAATGTGCTGGCCGTACTCTTCTTTGATTTCGTCGCTTTTGTACAGTCCGGCTTCGACCAGTGGGAACAGCAAGGCAGCCACCAGCGTATCGGCGTCCATGCTGAGCATCACCAGAATTTCGACCATTTCCCGGCCACGCCATAACAGCTGGCCGGAGGCTTCTTTCTTGTCCAGATGCGCTTCACAACGCTGATAGGTCTGGATCAGACGGTTCGAGGTCGTGATGTCCTGCAATAAACTCTCTGCCCAGGATTCCAATTCAAATGTAGCGTTTTCCTTTAGATGCGCACCGCGAACTGCGACCATGATTCTGTCCTGTATTTCTTAATTACGGATGGCAGCCTATTCCCGACAAGGCAGTGCCTGACATTCAGGCTCGGGTAAACAGCGCCATTGATTCCAAATGTCCGGTATGGGGAAACATATCCAGCATTCCCAGCCGTTGCAACTGATAGCCCTGTTGCAACAGCACCTGACTGTCCCGCGCCAGCGTTGCCGGATTGCAGGACACGTATAAAATCCGGCTCGGTGACAACGCTGCCACCTGAGCCATCACCCCTGCTGCACCGGCTCGGGCCGGATCGAGCAAGACTTTATCAAATCCTTCTTTGGCCCAGCTGAACGACACAATCCCGTCTTCCAGATTGCCCTGATAAAAAGCTGCATTGGTAAGCTGATTGCGGGCTGCATTGTCACTTGCCCGCTGTACCATGGGGTCAACCCCTTCCACCCCAACCACTTCCCGGGCGTTTGCCGCCAGCGGCAAACTGAAATTCCCCAGGCCACAGAACAAATCAAGCACCCGGTCTTCCGGCTGAATGTCCAGCCATGATAAGGCCTGTGCCACCATCTGTTCGTTCACCCGGCGATTGACCTGAATAAAGTCTTTCGGAGAAAAATTCAGCTTCATTCCTTCGACTTCGTAATAGGGCGCTTCGCCACTGATCTGCACCAGTTCCTCGGGATCCGGCGCCAGGAAAAGCATAACATGATGCTTGTCAGCAAATTGCTGAATTTGCGTCATATCCGGGTCAGAAAACGGCTTGATATGACGAATCAGCACCACAGGCCCGTTGTCCGCTTCGACCAGTTCAACATGCCCTAAGTTCCGTCGTCCCTGCAACCGGCTCAGTAATTCACGTAACGGTAACAAGAGTGCGTTCAGTGGCCGTGCCAGCACCGGACAATCGGTAATATCGACGATCGCTTTGCTCTGCTCCTTGCGGAAACCAAACGTCAGCGTCTTCTCCGATTCGACTTTCAAACTAAAGCGGGCACTACGCCGATACTGCCAGGATTCGCCGGTGACCGGCTGATCCTGCGTCAACACATCTGTTGTTGCCGTTTCACCAGCCAGCGCAAATTTCGTGATCAATTCCCCCAGAGACTGCTGCTTGGCTGCAATCTGGGCAGAATGAGAGAGGTGTTGCAAGTTACAGCCACCACACTGGTCATAAACCGGGCACTGCGGTGTAATGCGTTCCGGACTGTCTGACAAACGCTTGATGACTTTGGCTCTGGCATACTGCTTTTTACTTTCAGTCAGTTGCACCAGCGCACGTTCATCCGGGAGCAATCCGGGGATGAACACAGGTTTGCGGTCAAGATGGGCTATGCCTGCACCCAAGTGGTCCAGACGGGTCACCGTCACCTCTTTATGTTTGGTGTCGCTGACAGTTCGTTTCGTCGGCTTAAAAAAGCGTGCCATAATGTTGTAACTCACGGTGTTTTGTCGCCTTTTCAAGGCGATGCCATAGCAACATCAATTGTCGCTACGGTAAAGATTCATTAAGCTAGGGGCTGGCGCACCAAAACGTGGCCAGCAAAGACAGCAATTCTCCCACAGAATCGAATTCTTGTAACCATGACCAAATACGGACTTCGCGCCCGGGTTTTCACCCTGACATTAGCACCAACCCTGATCATCGGCCTGCTCTTGAGCGCTTTTTTTACCCTGAGCCGCTACCGGGATCTGGAACAGCAACTGGTCGAAACCGGCACCAGCATTATTGAACCGCTGGCAATCGCCACTGAATACGGTATGGCGGATCATAACCGCGAGGCCGTCCGCCGGACCATCAGCTATGCCCATCGCAAGCATTCCGATATTGTGCGCAGCATTGCCGTGTTCGACAGCAACAATGAACTTTTCGTTACCTCAAACTTCCACCGCAATTTTGAAGCCCTGATGTTTCCGGATGACCGGCAGATCCCCTTTTTGCCGGAGATCGTGATCCATGACAGCACCATGATCATGCGGGCGCCGATTCTGACCGAAGCACAGCAAAGTAATCTGTCTGCACCCGGATTTCAGGCCAAAGCACTGGGCTATATCGCCATCGAAATGGACATGAGTCCATTGCGCCTGCAGCAATATCAGGAAGTTTTTACCGCACTGATGGTATTGTTGCTGGGGCTCATCCTTTCCGGTCTCTTTGCTTACCGGCTGATGCGAGATGTCACCCGCCCGATTTCACACATGATCAGTGTAGTGGACCGAATCCGGCGCGGGCATCTGGATATCCGAATTGAGGGAGAATTACTGGGTGAACTGGATAACCTGAAAAACGGCATCAATGCCATGGCCATTTCGTTGTCCGACTATCACATTGAAATGCAACAGAGCATTGATCAGGCGACGTCCGATTTACGTGAGACTTTAGAACAGCTGGAGATCCAGAACGTAGAACTGGATATCGCCAAGAAGCGGGCTCAGGAAGCCGCTAGAGTGAAGTCTGAGTTTCTGGCCAATATGTCCCACGAACTGCGTACCCCACTGAACGGCGTCATTGGCTTTACCCGCCAGATGCTGAAAACCCGCCTCAGTGCCAGCCAGCATGATTACCTACTGACAATAGAAAAGTCGGCCAATAACCTGCTGACCATCATCAACGACATCCTCGATTTCTCTAAGCTGGAAGCCGGGAAGCTGCTGCTGGAAAACATTCCGTTCGACTTTACCGATTCGCTCGATGAAGTGATGCGACTGCTGGCGCCCAGCGCACACGAAAAAGGGCTGGAACTCACCCTTCGTGTCGACCAGCGTATTCCGACCGGCCTGATTGGTGACCCGTTACGAATCCAGCAGGTACTGACCAATCTCATCGGGAACTCGGTGAAATTTACTGAGCGGGGCAACATTGACATTGCCGTGGAGCTCAAAGCCGATCGCGACGAGAATCTGGAGCTGCAATTCATGGTGCGCGATACCGGGATCGGGATTTCCGAACGTCAGCAGGCCCAGCTGTTCCAAGCCTTCAGTCAGGCAGATGCCAGTATTTCACGCCGTTACGGCGGTACCGGGCTGGGTCTGGTCATCACCCAAAAACTGGTGACCCAGATGGGCGGCGAAATCAGCCTGACCAGCCGATTACACCAAGGTTCGACTTTCTGGTTTACCCTGCGGCTGAACAAAACCGATCTGCCGGTTTCCCAGCCAATCGATACCACCGATCTGCAGGGTCGTCACCTGCTCCTGATCGAGCCGAATCTTCAGGCTGCGAATGTCCTGCAGCAACGCTTACTGCATGCCGGTCTGGATGTGACTTACCGAGCTGATATGCCGGAAGATGATGTGGAACATCACGATTTTGCCCTGCTCTGCCTGTCGCCGGGAGAACAGCCACCGCTGGCCACGATTCTGGATATGGTTTTCAAAGCCGAGCAACTGGCAGACAAAGTTCTGGTGTGCCTGCCCACCACAGAGCTGGCCCTGTCGGAACGACTACTCAATGCGGGAGTAATCGCCTGTCTGGGTAAACCACTGGCGCAGCGCAAACTCTTTGATGCCCTGATTGGACAACCGGATCAGCTGGAAGAACCGGAACCATTACCTCTCCCATCCCCAACGGATGATCTGCTGCCACTGACTGTGATGGCGGTGGATGATAACCCAGCCAACCTGAAACTGATTGCAGCACTGCTCAGTGAACGGGTGGAAACCGTGATCACCGCCACCGGCGGCCGCAAAGCAGTCGAGTACGCCCAGCAGAAAGCCTTTGATTTGATTTTCATGGATATTCAGATGCCGGAGATGGACGGCGTCAGCGCCTGTCAGGCCATTCACGAAACCGATCTGAATCATCACACACCCGTAATTGCGGTCACCGCACATGCAATGGCTGGTGAACGTGAGCGCTTACTACGTGCCGGAATGGATGATTACCTGACCAAGCCGATTGAAGAACAGATTCTGCAGCAGATGCTGGCCAAATGGATCCCACAGCAGCACAGCACAGCGTCATCTCCGGAGATGGCAGAGCCTGTCATCTCTGCCATCCAACCAGAACCTGCCAACCCGAATGTCAGCTGGGACTGGGATCTGGCACTCAAGCAAGCTGCCGGAAAAGAAGATCTGGCCCGGGATATGCTGCAGATGCTGCTCGACTTCATGCCCGAGGTCGAGATGCTGGTGAATGAAGTGCTGGACGGGAATGAATTCGATCTGTGGCCTTCTATTCACAAGCTGCACGGCAGCTGTGCCTACAGTGGTGTTCCCCGACTCAAGAACCTTTGCTACACGCTGGAAACCCAGCTCAAAGCCGGGGCTTCCGTCTCTGATCTGGAACCGGAACTGTTCGAGCTGATTGATGAAATGAACAATGTCGTCAAATCATCACAAGCCTACCGCCAGTAATGACCGTTATCTCTATCGCAAAAAGGCCAGACAGTTGTCTGGCCTTTTGTATTTGTGGCGGTGCAAATATAATCCGGTTAAACCGTTTCCAGAATCACCGTCGCAACCGCATAGTGCTTTTCATCTGCAATGGTGAGATGAACATGAGACACCGCCATTTGCCCTGCCAGCTCAGCCGCCTTACCGCTCAGCGCAAGCTCAGGTTTTCCCTGAGCATTGTTGGTCACGGTAAAATCCTGAAAAGATACACCACAGGCAATGCCAGTCCCTAACGCTTTCGCAGCCGCTTCTTTAGCAGCAAAACGTTTGGCCAGATAGCGCCCCGCCTGTTTGTGCTGGCAGAAAATCACCAGCTCATCCGGACTGAGTACCCGTCGTGCGAAGGCTTCTCCACTCCGGGTCAGCACCTGCTCCACACGGGCAATTTCTGCAATATCTGTTCCCAGACCGACAATCGCCATTACCAGCGCGCTTCCAGCATCACCGCTTTCATATCGGCAACGGCTTTGTGCAGGCCGTCAAATACGGCACGACCGACAATCGCGTGGCCAATGTTCAGCTCGTAGATTTCCGGCAGAGCCGCAATTGGCTTCACATTGTGATAGGTCAGGCCGTGGCCCGCATTCACTTTGATGCCCTGATCACTGGCATAGCTAGCAGCAGCCGCGATTTTCTTCAGCTCAGCCTGTTGTTCGCTTTCTGAGGTCGCATCGGCGTAGTGACCGGTATGCAGCTCAATGTAAGGGGCACCACAGGCCACTGCGGCATCGATCTGCGCACGGTCAGCATCAATAAAAAGGGACACCAGAATGCCCGCGGCAGACAGTTTTTCGGTCGCTGATTTCACTTTGTCCAGCTGACCTACCACATCCAGGCCGCCTTCTGTGGTCAGTTCTTCACGTTTTTCAGGAACCAGACAAACAAACTCAGGTTGGGTGTCCAGTGCAATCTGAACCATTTCTTCCGTCACCGCCATTTCCAGATTCATCCGGGTCTGAATGGTTTCCCGCAGGATCCGGACATCCCGATCCGTAATGTGGCGGCGATCTTCGCGTAAATGAATGGTAATACCATCGGCGCCTGCGCGTTCTGCCACTTCCGCCGCATGTACGGGATCCGGGTAACGTGTCCCGCGAGCATTTCGTAAGGTGGCAACGTGGTCAATGTTCACGCCGAGCAGTATATTCTTCATGTAGCGGTACTCCTTCCTCTAGGGACAAATAATTCCCTGCTTTTTAATGGTTTGCTGCCAAGATACGGCTTCAGGGCCATCCGTGTAAAGCGCTTTGCTGCCCTGAGCTGATCCTGAGTTTCAAAACGTCGGGCCGCAATGGCTTTCAATTGCAGCCCGGTAAACGTGAGCTGGCCAGCAACGACAGAAGCAATAAAGCCCCGCTGCTCACGATAGTTGTAAGTCATAACATCATCAACCGGCAACCCGCTGCCCGCACAATGCAGAAAGTCGACTCCGTACCCGAGATGATCCAGCAGTGCCAGTTCAAAACGACGCAAAGCAGGTTCCGGATTCTCGGCCTGTGCCAGTTCTCGTAAGGCATTGAGATAATCCAGAAACAACGCCGGATAAGGGGTCTGAGCTTCCAGCACCCGTGCCAGAATTTCATTCACATACAAGGCGGAATAGAGAATGTAACTGCGCATGGGCAGCCCGATACTGATCGGTTCAGCCTGAGTCAGCACCGGCATACTACCGCGGCCAGACCATTTCATGAAAAGTGGGGTAAAAGGTTGAAGCGCTCCTTTTAGATTGGAGCGCTTGCGGCGGGCACCTTTGGCGAGCAAGCTGATGCGTCCGGTTTCTTCACTGAAGACATCCAGAATCAGACTCGTCTCGCTGTAGGGACGAGAGTGCAGTACAAAGCAGCGCTGCAACCCTTCCATCGCTGCCCTTAAAGATCGTCGATATAGCCAAGACTGCGCAGGGCGCGCTCGTCATCTGCCCAGCCGGATTTCACTTTTACCCAAAGCTCAAGGTAAACCTTGCGCTCGAAAAGCTCTTCCATGTCCAGACGGGCCTCACGGCCAATGGTTTTGATTTTATCGCCACCTTTACCGATGACCATTTTCTTCTGACCTTTACGTTCAACCAGAATCAAGCCATTGATATCAAAGCCATCCGTATCCGGATTGTAATCAAATCGCTCGATTTCCACCGTCACGGAATAAGGCAGCTCTTCACCGGTGAAACGCATCAGTTTTTCACGGATAATTTCAGAGGCCATGAACCGCTGAGAACGGTCGGTCACATACTCTTCCGGGAAGTAATATTCACCTTCCGGCAAACTGTCACGGACGATCTTTTCAACCACGTCAACGCCCGTTCCGTGCTTGGCAGCAATCGGCACAATGGCTTTGAAATCCATCTTTTTCGCGAGCTCTTCCATATGCGGGAAGAGATCATATTTCATTTTGACGTTGTCGACCTTGTTAACCACCAGTACCGTTGGCAGGCCACTTTTCGCCAGCTTGTTGAGCACCATTTCATCATCAGGTGTCCACAGGGTGCCGTCGACCAGAAAGAGTACCAGTTCAACATCGGTCAGTGAGCTGCTTGCAGCACGGTTCATCAACCGGTTGATGGTCCGTTTTTCCTCAATATGCAGCCCGGGTGTATCCACATACACCGCCTGATAGCCGTCTCGGGTGTCCACACCCATGATCCGGTGACGCGTCGTCTGCGGTTTACGTGAGGTAATCGACAGTTTCTGTCCTACCAGACGGTTCAACAGCGTGGATTTGCCGACATTCGGACGGCCAACGATGGCAATAAAGCCACAATGTGTTTTATCTGTCATGATTCTAACTGCTTCAATGCCAGTTCTGCTGCAGCCTGCTCAGCCTTGCGCCGACTACCGCCTTTACCGATCACAGGCTTTTCCAGGCCTGTTACTTCGCACTGTACAGTGAATTCCTGATTATGTGCTTCACCCTGTACCTTAGTTACAGTATACGCAGGCAGCGGCAAACGGCGCCCCTGAAGACATTCCTGTAAACGGGTTTTCGGGTCTTTCTGGTTAATGCCAGGTTTGATTGTTTCCAGTCGGCTCTGATACCAGCTCAGCACAATGTGGCGAACATGCTCAATATCACTGTCCAGATAAATCGCGCCAATAATCGCTTCCACGCAGTCGGCCAGAATCGAGTCACGGCGATAGCCGCCGCTCTTCAGCTCGCCCGGCCCCAGCAGCAGGTGATCGCCCAGCTCAAATTCCCGGCCCAGTTCGGCCAGAGTTTTACCGCGGACCAGCGTTGCACGCATCCGGCTCATGTCGCCCTCATCCACTTTCGGGAAGCGGTGATAGAGAGCATCAGCAATTACAAAACTCAAAATGGAGTCACCCAGAAACTCCAGACGCTCATTATGCGTCCCGTTGGCACTACGATGCGTCAGCGCCAGGGTGAGTAATTCACTGTTATTAAATTCATGCCCCAGCTTGCGCTGAAGTCTTTGTACAGGAGATGTCATTTTTTCCCGATCAGTCTATGCCACCGATGCGGTTCAACCGCACACCGGTAGGAATAAAAGATGGAAGTACGCTGTCCGCACTTCGTTCAAATTCAAAGCTGATCCAGATCCCGACCGCCTTGCCAACGAGATTCGCTTCCGGTACAAACCCCCAGTAACGGCTGTCTGCACTGTTGTCACGGTTATCTCCCATCACAAAATACTGTCCTGCCGGCACGACCCACTCTTTCCGCCCCTCGAAGGAATTGTAGCGGTATCTTCGGGTCTGATTTGGCTGATTGATATTGACAAGAACATCATGCGATACCTGACCCAAATCTTCCGTAAAGCGAATCAGATCCTGACCCGGTTCTGAGAAGAGACTTGGTTGCTCGTTCGTCTGTGGTACAGGCTCACATTCACGGCCACCTTTCGGAATCACGCACAGCTTTTTGTTGTTATCGTACCTGACCGTATCGCCGGGAAGGCCGATCACACGTTTGATGTAATCAATATTCGGTTGTGGCGGAAATTTAAAAACCACAATGTCGCCACGCTCTGGTTCACCCGTTTCGACCAGTTTATGGCGAAACACGGGATCACGCAGGCCGTATGCATACTTTTCAACCAGAATAAAATCACCAACCAGCAGTGTTGGCATCATCGATCCGGATGGGATCTGGAACGGCTCATAGATAAATGAGCGAAACACCATGATGATTGCAATCACCGGGAACATCGAACTGGTCGATTCTACCCAGCCCGGTTGGGGCGCAACAGCTGCCAGTGTTTTTTCATCAACCTGCCCGCCGGCATTGGCCGCTGCAGCATCAATTTTAAGTTGACGCTTTGGCGCCCAAACGAATCGGTCCAGTGCCCAGATAATCCCGGTCACCAGTGTGGCCAGCACCAGAATGAGTGAAAACAGATTTGCCATTGCTGTTCCTAATGTCCCTATGATGAATTTTTCATGGTGAACCGGATCTGCTTCCCAAAAATTCCACAGATCCTAACCATTCCGCCGCAGGACTGCGGCGGAAGGTTGACTCAAGTTATTTATCTTTGCCTACATGCAGAATAGCAAGGAAGGCTTCCTGCGGCAGTTCGACGTTGCCAATCTGCTTCATTCGCTTCTTGCCTTCTTTCTGTTTCTGCAGCAGTTTCTTCTTCCGGCTCACGTCACCGCCGTAACACTTGGCGATAACGTTCTTGCGCAGCTGTTTCACCGTTGCACGGGCAATGATGTGGTTCCCAATGGCCGCCTGAATTGCGATATCAAACATCTGACGAGGAATGAACTCTTTCATTTTCTCGACCAGATCACGGCCGCGGGACTGTGCATGATCTTTGTGGGTAATAATCGCCAGGGCATCAACACGATCGCCATTGAGCAGGATATCCACACGAACCATGTCTGATTCTTCATAGCGATGGAAACTATAGTCCAGAGACGCATAACCGCGAGAGGTTGATTTCAGACGGTCGAAGAAATCCAGAACGACTTCAGACATCGGAATATCGTAAGTCAGCGCAACCTGATTGCCGTGGTAGACCATATCTACCTGAGAACCACGTTTTTCCACACACAGGGTGATCACGTTCCCGAGGTATTCACTGGGAACCAGAATGTTACAGCGCGCAATCGGCTCACCGATGATTTCCACATCATTCACAGGTGGCAGTTTTGCAGGGCTGTCGACATACAGCAATTCGCCGTTGTTCTTCTTCACCTCATACACCACGGTTGGTGCTGTGGTGATCAGATCCAGATCGTATTCACGCTCCAGACGCTCCTGAATGATTTCCATATGCAGCATGCCAAGGAAACCACAACGGAAACCAAAGCCCAGTGCCGCAGAGTTTTCCGGCTCATAGAAGAGGGACGCATCGTTCAGGCTCAGCTTGCCCAGCGCATCACGGAAGTTCTCGTAATCGTCAGACGAAACCGGGAACAGACCCGCGTAAACCTGAGGCTTCACTTTCTTAAAGCCCGGCAGTGGCTTTTCACAACCATTTTTCGCCAGCGTCAGGGTATCGCCCACAGGGGCGCCCAGAATGTCTTTAATGCCACAGACCACCCAGCCAACTTCGCCGGTTCTCAGCACATCGGTATCCACCTGCTTGGGTGTAAAAATACCGATGCGATCAATGTTCCAGTTCAGACCTGTGCTCATGACCTTGATCTTATCGTTCTTTTTCAGAGAACCATTTTTGATCCGAACCAAAGACACAACACCCAGGTAATTATCAAACCAGGAATCAATGATCAGTGCTTGCGGTGGCGCATCCGGGTCACCTTCCGGCGCAGGGATAGAACGCACGATGTTTTCCAGCACCTCGTCTACGCCCAAGCCAGTTTTGGCGGAGCAGCGGGTGGCTTCCATCGCGTCGATACCAACGATCTCTTCGATTTCTTCGGCAACCCGATCCGGATCGGCTGCAGGCAGATCGATCTTGTTGAGGATCGGCACAACTTCCAGATCCATCTCAATCGCGGTATAACAGTTGGCCAGTGTCTGGGCTTCTACACCCTGGCCGGCGTCGACCACCAATAAGGCACCTTCACAGGCAGCCAGCGAGCGGGAAACTTCGTAGGAAAAATCCACGTGTCCCGGGGTGTCGATAAAGTTCAGTTGATAAGTTTCACCATCTTTTGCCGTGTAATTGAGCGTCACGCTCTGGGCCTTGATGGTGATACCACGTTCACGTTCCAGATCCATCGAGTCAAGTACTTGCGCAGCCATTTCACGATCGGAAAGGCCGCCGCAGACTTGAATCAGGCGGTCAGATAACGTCGACTTACCATGGTCGATATGTGCAATAATCGAAAAGTTACGAATGTGCTTCATGAATTGGCGTGACTAACTCGTGATTAAAAGGTGAATGGGATCTAACGATCAAGTTGGCCGATTCTACCGAATTTCAACGGCTGCTGCTATCTTTCGATAATGCATTTATCGTCAGGCCATCAGCAACAGGCTGTCCCAGTACCCGCAATAAGCTCGGCTGATAGTCTCCCTGGACTGATAAGTGTTTCGCGCGCCATTTCGCAATGCCGAGGCCAAACGCTCCGCCAGCCAGTGCGCAGGCAATCACGCCAAGCTCTCCACCGCCAGCCAGAATCACAAACCACCACTGGCCCAGCAAGGTTCCCAGCAGCATGCAAATCAGCGGCAGGACATAGACCAACAAAGCAGATTGCAGGACACTGCGCTCAGACAAACCGATTTCAACCCATTGCCCGACAGCAACCGAGTCTTGAAGATGCCGGGTGGAGACTTTCAGCAGATGCTGCCGCCCCGGCAACACTTTGCTGACCACGCCTGTGCCGCAGCTGTTCTGAGAAGCACAGGAACCACAACTGGTTTGTTGCTGACAACTGACTGTGATGTGATGCTTTTCAACCGCAACCACAGTCGCCAGTGACTGCATCATGGCTGACTGCCTCCATCAAAGGTGACTGATTCAGCAACGCGACGTGCGGTGGCTGGTGGGATATCCCCGACCACAGTCACCTCTTTATCATGTAACAACTGGCTGTGCAGGGTTCGTCGCCCTTGCCGTACCAATTGTTCGCGAACACTGAATCCATCCGCAGCAGCGACATAAATTGAGAAACTGAACAAGCCATCGGTATACATCTGACTCTCGACCGGACGCTCGGTCAGAATCAGCCGGTGCCGGTTATTCGCAATACTTTCAAACCCCTGAGGCAACCAATTGACTTGCCAGGACAGCTGTACCTGAGGTTGCGGGGGTAATTGAACCACTTCAGGCAACTGTACCGATTTAAGCGTTTCCAGCACGTCCCCGACTTTATCATTGACCACAAAGGAAACCGCACGGTATTGCTCCAGAGGTTCCCCGTCGCGGTCCAGTAAGTCAGCTCGCAGTACCAGATGCGTGCGGGTATCCATCCACAATAAATAGGAATACCGGGCCCCATCTTTCGGCGCAATCCGCACGACATCACAGGCCGTCCCCGCTTCCCGCGACCGTCCCATGGGAATGAAATCGTAGAATTGCGACAGTTCAGTTACATTATTTCGCATAATGGGCGGTAACGGCGCCACCATGCGATTACTGTCGATGGTGAACGGATCCAGACCCGGTTCGAAGTAGCTGACTTCTTTCCCGCGCTGAATCACTTCCCGCGGTGGCCCGCTGAGGTAAATCAGGTGTGCGTAAGTCTGACCATTTTCAATGGCATGGCGATAACGCAAAGGCTCGATGCTGTTTTTCTTAATGAGGATGTAAGACACCTCATAACTCAAGTGCCTGGTCGCATGATCCATTTCATGTAACAAAGCCTCTGCAGAAGTTGTCGTCTCTTCTTCCGCAGAGGCTTGCCAAGGCATCGCCAGGCTGACCAGTGTGAGTACACCGACCAGAACTTTTTTCATATCACCGCCACGAATCAGTGTGATCCCAACAGAGTTTTATCCAGTGTGCCGTCTTCTGCGTTCAGACGCAGTTGTAACTCATAATCCTGCAACATTGCGTTGATCCGACGCCGCTGCTCCATCAGCTGTGCTTCACTCGGAGAAGTTTCAGCACGGGTACGGACAGAATCGCGGGTCAGGCTCACAGGTTCAGCAGTGCCGGCAAAAGGTATGGTTTGCAAAACAGGCACATCCGATTTCACATCACTTGCGAAAGAGGCCTCTTCACCACCGTTATATTGTTGAACACCGACAATCACTGCCAAAGACACACCGGCTGCAACCGCAACCTGACCCATCTGGGTCAGCCAGGCTGGCATCGTCCGGCGCACTACCTGAGGCGCAGGCTGTTCTGCCTGAGGCAAAGACACCACATTCGAAGGCAAGGCTTCCTCAGCGGCCATGTCATGACCCAACTGATGGGCTGGTTCATGCTCAAGCGCCATTGCCACTTGACCGGCAATATCCCATTGCGGTTGCCCTGGAGCCTCGCCATGCATGACATCGCTGACCAGATGATAGGTCTGCCAGCTTTGTTGTGCATCTTCATCAACGAGTAACCGATTAATCGTACTCTGATCAACGTCTTCGCCATCTAGCAAAGCCGAAATTTTTTCTTTATCAGCCATCTTTGTCACCGTTTGGCCCAAATATTAGCGCTGCATCAGGGGAGCGATACGTTTTTCGACCGCTTCCCGAGCCCGGAAAATACGCGAACGTACCGTACCGACCGGACAGCCCATGACCTCAGCAATTTCTTCGTAACTTAATCCCTCAAGTTCACGGAGTGTAATTGCGGTCTTCAAATCATCCGGGAGGCTTTCTATGGTACCGAAGACCACCCGCTTCAATTCATCAGACAACATTTGGTTCTCAGGGTTCGATATTTCTTTTAGCGCACCGCCATTTTCATAATATTCTGCCTCTTCCGCATCTACATCTGTGGCAGGCGGCCGTCGACCCTGGGCAACTAAATGATTCTTCGCTGTGTTGACAGCAATTCGATACAGCCAAGTGTAAAACGCACTTTCCCCACGAAAAGACGGCAAGGCTCGGTATGCTTTAATAAAAGCTTCCTGTGCAACATCCGGCACATCACCGGAATTGCCGACATACCGGGCAATCAAGTTACAAACCTTATTCTGGTATTTCACAACCAGCAAATTAAAGGCTTGTTTGTCCCCTCGTTGTACTCGCTCTATCAGTACCTGGTCAGTTAACTGCTCGCTCATTCGAGCGTGTACTCCTCTGTCTGTGACAAGGTTATTATTCCTTGAGATCTCAAAAGATGCAGCCGTTTCGCCCATCAGAAATCCGAAGTTGCACTATAGACATAGAAGCCTAAAGAATAAATGACCTCAAAAAAAGCACAAAGTTCCCCCATCACCTTACTGGCACATCCGTGTCTGTGCAACTCTGTCCGTTCAGCGTGACAGATCATGACGTTGAAGCAAGCGAAAGTCTGCGATACACCAAAAAAGTCCCACCGAAACGGATTTTTGATAAGATAGCGCCCTTACCACAGGGATATGAGATCAATATGAAAGAGAACCGAGAACACAACTGCGACGTTCTGGTCATCGGTAGTGGCGCTGCCGGCCTTTCTCTGGCGCTGCGTCTTGCTCCGATGTGTCAAGTACTGGTCCTGAGCAAGGGACCGCGGAGTGAAGGCTCAACTTATTATGCCCAGGGCGGGATTGCAGCGGTCTTTGATGAAACCGACAGTGTGGACTCTCATGTTGAAGATACTCAGATTGCCGGTGCCCATTTATGCGATGAAGATGTGGTTCGCTTTATCGCTGAAAATGCCCGGGATTGTGTGCAATGGCTGATTGACAGCGGTGTGCCGTTTGATCAGGAAGATAACAGTACCGACGATCAACCCCGCTACCATCTGACCCGCGAAGGCGGTCACAGCCACCGCCGCATTTTACATGCCGCCGATGCAACCGGGATGGCGATGCAAATGTCGCTGCAGGACAATGTCCATAATCATCCGAATATTCAGGTTCTGGAGCGTCACAACGCGCTGGACTTGATTACCAGCCACAAACTGGGCGAGAAAGATCAGCCAAACCGAGTTTTGGGCGCCTACATCTGGAATCGTCAGCGTGAGTCTGTCGAAACCGTGCGCGCCAAGTTTGTGGTGCTGGCCACCGGTGGCGCTTCGAAAGTGTATCAATACACCTCGAACCCGGACGTCTCTTCCGGAGACGGCATTGCAATGGCCTGGCGGGCCGGATGCCGGGTGGCCAATCTGGAATTCAATCAGTTCCATCCGACCTGTCTGTTCCATCCGGAAGCCCGCAATTTTCTGCTGACCGAAGCCCTGCGTGGTGAAGGCGCTTACCTGCGTCGTCCGGATGGATCCCGCTTTATGCCGGACTTTGATGCGCGTGCCGAGCTGGCGCCCCGCGATGTGGTCGCCCGGGCCATCGACTATGAGATGAAACGCTTGGGTGCCGATTGCATGTATCTGGATATCAGCCATAAGCCGGCGGACTTCGTCACCAAACACTTCCCAACCATTTATGAGAAGCTGCTGACCTACGGTATCGATATTACAACGGATCCGATCCCCGTCGTGCCTGCTGCCCACTACACCTGTGGCGGCGTGATGGTCGACAAACAGGGCCAGACAGATCTCGCCGGGCTCTACGCCATTGGCGAAGTCAGCTATACAGGGCTGCACGGCGCCAACCGGATGGCGTCCAATTCCTTGCTGGAGTGTGTGGTTTACGCCTGGTCTGCGGCCAATCACATCAGTTCGCACATGGATAGCGTCGGACAACCGGCCGCATTACCGCTGTGGGATGAAAGTAAAGTGTCGAACTCCGATGAGGAAGTGGTAATTCAGCATAACTGGCATGAACTGCGGCTGTTTATGTGGGATTACGTCGGCATTGTTCGCACCACTAAACGACTGGAGCGCGCGATGCGCCGGATTCAGTTGTTGAAACAGGAAATTGACGAGTATTACAGTAATTTCCGGGTTTCCAACAACCTGCTGGAATTGCGGAATCTGGTTCAGGTTGCCGAACTGATGGTACGTTGCGCACTGGCCCGGAAAGAGAGCCGTGGCCTGCATTACACGCTGGATTATCCCGACATGCTGGAAACTTTGTCTCCAACAGTGCTTGACCCGAACAACCCGGAATAACCGGCCTGACACCACACAAAAACGGGATCCTACATGGCTCCCGTTTTTTAGCACACCTTGCACTCGCTACACCTGAAACGCCCGAATCGCCCCAGCCAATGTCGACGCCTGTTGAGACACAGACTGCGCGGCCTCCACATTCTCCTGTACGATGACCGCATTACGATTGGTCAAATCCCGGATGGAAACCACACGCTCCCCGATATCTTCAGAGACCTGACTCTGCTGTTCGACGGCTGCAGCAATCTGAGTGCTGGTGTCCAGAATCAACTGCATGTCTGCAATGATCGCGTTGATCTTCGCTTCAGCACTGTCTGCCTGAGTCACGCTGGCTTCCCCCTGAGTGCGGCAGTGCTCAATATGGCTGACCACCTGCTCTGTCTGCTGCTGCAGCGAACTGATAATCGCGGTGATTTCCTGAGTCGACTGCTGTGTCCGCACCGCCAGCGACCGCACTTCTTCAGCCACTACGGCAAAACCACGCCCCTGCTCCCCGGCTCGCGCCGCTTCTATCGCAGCATTGAGTGCCAGCAAATTGGTCTGTTCGGCAATATTTTTGATCACGTCGACCACAGAGCCAATGTTGTCCGACAAACCCGATAAGCTTGAAACTTCCTGACTGCTCTGCGCCAGCCCCGAAGACAATGCATGAATCCGGGCACGCGTTTCCACCACTTCCGCCAGCCCCTGAGAAGCCTCATCATGGCTGCGGGCCGTTTGTGTGGCCGCTTCCTGCGTGTTGTGAGCGACTTCTGAAATAGTCGCTCGCATCTGAATACTGGCCGCCGCAACAGAATCACTATCCGCTAGCTGTAAAACCAGTGCCTGCTCCGCATCCTGACTCCGATTCTGGAGCTGCAATGAGGCCGAGCCCAGTTCAGACACAGCTCGCTGAACATTATCCACCAACTGACGCAGACTGTTGAGTAAATAGTTAAAATGGCCGCCCATTTCTGCCAGTTCATCGCGACCTGAGGTATCCGCCAGCAACGTCAAATCATGACTGGTTGCGATTCGGTTCATCAGCTGACTTAAACGCTCAACCGGGTGCAGAATCGAAATACTGAGACGCCAGGTCAGGATCAGTAAGCCGACGATTATCCCTGTGACCAGTAAAACGGTGAGGCGATTAATTGTCGCCTGTACGGCAACCGCTTCTTTTTCCAACAGTTGCTGCATCTGAGAAAACTCTTCCTCCACCTGATTCGACTGGCTTCGAATTTGTCCTCTCAGGCCATCCTGATGACTCAAACCAATCTTTGTTTTCTGAGCGACCAGTTGTTCAAAGGCACGCTGAAAATGCTGAAAATCATCCCCATAAGCAATTGCCAAACGCCCGCCGTACAAAGCGGTATGCTGTTGAAATGCTTCCAGTAACGTTTTTTCATCGGTCGTGGCAAATAATTTAGCCGTCAAAACCAACTGATAGGCTTCCAGCGCCAACTCACCGTTCGATGCCTGAGTGATCAGTGCATCTCCATGCTGGTAAAGATTTCGGTATAAGCCTTCGGTTGGTTTCAGCCCCAGGATCTGAAATCCGTCAACGACCGCTTGCATTCCCCGTTGATAGCTGGCGATCTGTGACGGTAAAGTCTTTACCTGAGGCAGTTGAATCGAAACGACATCCAGCTCAGTCGTCAGAACGTCTAACTGACGTCCGAAAGCCTGAACATTCTGATTGAATGTGTTGAGGTATTTCACATCCATTCGTGCCAGAAAATCTTTTTCATTGCGTCGTAAATTCAGCAAAGTCACTTCCAGCTTATCAATTTGTCCCTTTGCCGATTCAATGGTGACAATCTGCTGATGGCTGTACAGATTGACACCGAGCAAAAGCAAAATTGCGGCGACAGACAGTGTGGCCAGCCCTAACAATTTATGCCTAACTTTCATGACATTTCATTCCCTTAAGAGATGTTTTTTTCAGGATGTTATTGGCTCTGGTGCAGAGCTTGTGATTATAAATTTCTTACAATGTAATTACACAGCATGAGCAGCAGACTCAAAAGCTGTCCTGGAAATTTCACGCAACAACAGCAGAAAAATGCGTCAAGAGTCGATCTTGGTTCCAATTTGCAAGGAAGAACACTCAGGCTGAGTGAGGTTTTTTATTGGTGGCGGCAGAACAGACTCAACAAACGAAAATCCTGATCTGTACAGCTATCCCGACTCACGCTTAACCGCAGTGTGTCGCCAGCAGAGTCAAGATCCAGAATGAGCAGATAAGGGGTCAGCAACCGAGCGTGAACCAGACGCCATCGGCGGCAATACCAGTCCACCTCCCGCTCGGTCAAGAGGATGAGCCGGCCGTGCTGTTGGCTGAGCCGATGACCTGCACGGATGTATTCGGGCAGCAAAAACTCCACTGCCAGGCAAAAAACAGGCAGCCAGTTCAGATCCGTCAGCGTTAAAAAGAAAAACAGGCTCGCCGCTGTCAGGTAGACCCCGGTTAAAGCGGCAAGCAAGAAATCAGAAGGGGAAAGCGTCAGGTTAGCGAAGCTTACTCTTGTTGTGGGCAACGATTTTGTCCACCATCGCGGCATGAGCCGGGTTACTGCTGTTCCCGTGCTCCATCAGCCAGTTAAACAGGTCGGGATCATCACAAGTCAGCAGAGAGACGAAATCCTGACGCTCCTGGGGGTTCAGTTCATCAAAGCACTCTTCAAAAAAGGGCATGATAATCACATCCAGTTCCAACATCCCGCGACGGCAGGCCCATCGAATTCGTGCTTTCTCATCAGTGCTGTTCATTTCCAACCTCTACTCCTGTTGGTGTCCGTGTGGCGGCAATACTACCAGCCTCCCCGGCTGTCCACCATCAACATCCGGCGGTGGTTCAGGAAAATGAGAGCTGGGCAAAATAATACCCGAGAAAACCACGCAACGATTGCGCTTGTGGCATGACAAATCTCAGTCGGGGCGATAACATAGTGGCCACTGAATGCCTTTCTGAGGGCTGCCCTGCCACCCTCGTTTCAACGATGGATACGACAATGAGTACCTGGTCTGATAATTTGCAATTCGACAATCTCTCCCTTGCCTCAGATGCCCCGATGCCTTCACTGGCGCTGATTGATCTCAGCCATTGGGGACTGGTCACTTTGGTCGGCCAAGACAGCGTTTCCTATCTGCAGGGACAAGTCACCTGCGATGTGGTGTCGCTGGCAAAGACAGAATCAACTCTCGGCGCCCATTGTGACGCGAAAGGAAAAATGCGCACCATTTTCCGCCTGTTCCACCATCGGGATGGTCTGGGCTGGCTTCAGCGCAAAAGCGTAATGGCGACACAGCTGCCGGAGCTGAAAAAGTACGCCATCTTTTCGAAAACAACAATTGAAGCCAGCAGTGATGTGTTACTGGGCCTGACCGGCACTCAAGCGGACACTGTCATCGATCAGCGCTTTGGCGGAGAAGGGGATGTTCGTGCCCTGCCATCCGGCACTGCGGTTCGGATTGATGCACAGCGCTGGCTGCTGGCCGTTGATGAAAACACGGCTCAGGACATTGCGGCGAGAGCTCAATCTAAAGCGGTGTTGTCTGATGATACATTATGGGATTTGTATGATATTCGCCAAGGCATCCCGAGAATTGACGCCAGTACTGAACTCGAGTTCATTCCACAGTCCATGAACCTGCAGGCACTGGGCGGGATCAGCTTCAAAAAAGGCTGCTATACCGGCCAGGAAACGGTTGCCCGGGCAAAATGGCGGGGGATTAACAAACGCGCCATGTATATCGTCTCTGGCCCGGCAGCAGACTGTCCGAAAGCCGGTGATGCGCTCGAGCGCAGTGTTGGCGAGAACTGGCGTAAGGGCGGCACCGTGATTGCCGGTTATCAGTTCTCGGATCAACAGGCCATTGCACTGGTGGTGCTGCCCAATGATCTGGATGAGGGCACCGCTTTTCGTCTGGCGACTGATCCTGATCACCTGTGGCAATACAATCCGCTGCCTTACAGCCTGGAAGACGAATCGGCGTGATGCTCGATACGCCCGTCACCCGGTTTTTACAGCAGGAAGGTATCCCCTTTCTGCTGTTACCGCACAATCAGCCAGCCCGCACCATAGAAGAAGCCGCGCAGGCTCGTGGCGTCTCGCCGGAATTGATGGTGAAATCCATTCTGCTGCGGGACATGGGTGGCTTACACGTACTGGCTTGTGTCCCCGGCACCCGGCAGGTCGATCCCAGGAAAGTCCGGGGGCTCTTTGGGTGTCGCCGCATGACTTGCGCAGATGCCATCGATGTTGAAGCCGTAACCGGCTTGAAGATCGGCACCGTCGCCCCTGTCGGCTTAAAACACCCCTTGCCTGTCATTTTTGATGAATCTCTCAAAGATTTTACTCGCGTGAACATCAGCAGCGGAAACCAAATGGCAGGCATTGAACTGGCTTTTGATGATTTAGCCGGGCTGTGTAAACCATGCTTTGGCGACATTTGCCGTTAACACTTTGCTTCCGTTCATGACCGCTGCACATCGAACCGCACCCAAAGCATAATTATGCACATTGCCTGAGAAAATTTTCAGTGGTCAGAGCAGTTTACTTCCTCAGCAGATCATCCTTTCTGAGGTGCGATCGCAGCCAAGCGAGTACAAAAAACAACCAAACCCCGTATTTCATTTTCATCGTCGAATGCGAACAACTACCCGCACCCCAATCACCATAAGACATTCAAAAAATTAAGGAAATACTAAAATAACACCAGTCTCAGATGCCATTTTCACCCTTCGGGTCACTGGCAATCCACACAGCACCTCAGAAGAAAATTCTATTCCAATCGAATAATGACAACATTATTCACATCAAGATCTCATTTTACTTCAATATTATGCTGTAAGTGTCACAAATATATCACGGTCTATTCCCTATAATGCCCGGCGTTCAAACACATTAAAAAAATAAACAAGGCAAGGTTGCTCTTCATTATGCGCATGTTTAAACAGTACATCCCAAAATTGGTCGCCAAGCACGTGAGCCGATTATTCAGCGGAAGAATATATATTGATGGCCGTGGGGGATATGAGTTTGATAATGGGCTGCTCAAAATCCCAACCCGCGCACAACAGCGCCATTACGATACGGTGAAAGAAGTGAACCAGGAAATTCGCCGGATGAAAGAAGCGGCATGATAGTGATGCAAAAGGCCGGTGTACCAACCGGCCTTATCATTCACGTAAGCTAGATCAGTCGTCTTCCTCGTTGGTAACCGCAATATAAGCTTCTGCATCAAGGAGTTCATCGAGCTCAGCTTCATCATCGGCTTTCAACTGAAACATCCAGCCATCCCCATAAGGATCACTGTTAACGAGTTCAGGTTCCATCTCCAGTTCTTCATTGATGGCAACCACTTCGCCGGACAAGGGCGCATAGACTTCAGAAACCGCCTTGACTGATTCTGCAGAGCCGCATGCATCTCCCAGACTATAAGTGCTGCCCACCTCAGGTAACTCGACAAACACCATGTCTCCCAGAAGTTGCTGTGCCTGATCACTGATGCCAACCGTATAAACTCCGCCGCCTTCCGCCCGGATCCATTCATGGGTATGCGCATATTTCAAATCAGATGGAGTATCAGCCATATATTTATCCTTTCCAAAGCGGTCCGGTATTCATCATGCCGGAGAAAGTTGACAGTCAGATATCATGAGAGGCACGCATCACCTCGCCCAACTGTTATTACTTTAGGAGAAAAAAATGAGAATGAAAGCTAAGAACCGCATAAAAAAACCGCCTGATAAATGGCGGTTTCTGACAAAAGCTTTATCTGCGGTGGGGGTGGCAAGCCGTCAGGCTTTCGCCAGCACCGGCAACTCGCCACTGAGGCCCAGTGCCCGGCGAATGAACTGATCTTTGACCCCAGGTGTATGATTCGCGAACAGGAGTCCCATATCCCGCAAGAGTTTCTTGGCTGGGTGTTGCCCTTCAAATAACTCCCTGAAGATTTGCATCGCAGCGATCATTTTTGCAGCCTCAGCTTTTCGCCAGCGCTCGAAATGGCGTAAGTGCTGACGGGCACCGATGTCTTTATCCTGTCGCCAAAGCTGGCTCAGGGTTTCGGCAAGGCTGGCCGCATCGAGAAGTCCCAGATTCACCCCCTGGCCTGCCAGCGGATGAATAGTATGTGCAGCATCACCCACCAGAACCACGCGATCACGAACAAAGTCTCGGGCATAGCGCATTTTCAGCGGGACCACCTGACGCTCGCTTTCCAGACGGCACATTCCCAGACGGCAATCGAACGCGGCGGTCAGCGCATGGCTGAAATCTTCCTGAGACAGTGACAGCAAAGATTCGGCTTTTTCAGGCGGGATTGACCAGACGATAGAGCACAAATCAGGCTCAGCCAGCGGCAGAAAAGCCAGCGGACCATCCGGAGTAAAAATCTGACGCGCCGTTTGCCCGTGCGGCTCCGCAGTGCGGATATTGGCAACCAACGCATGATGACCATAGTCCCAGTGCGTCAGCGGAATACTCAACTGTCGGCGGACCCAGGAGTTCGCACCATCTGCGCCGACGACCAGCTTGGCAGTTAAGTGCTGTCCGTTATCCAGACTCAGCCAGGCTTCTTGCTCTCCAAATGCCAGTTGCTGACATTGTACAGGTGCCATCACGGTAACATTAGATTGCTGCTGCACCTGCTCCAGCAACGATAACTGAATCACCCGGTTTTCGACAATATGGCCCAGATTAGGCTGCGCCAGAGATTCCGCATCAAACGAAATCTGTGCAAAACTGTCCTGTTCCCACACATCCATCTGCTGATAAGGACTGATTCGGCGCTCTTCCATTCCCGACCAGGCACCCACACGGCGTAAAATTCGCTCGCTGGCCCGACTCAGGGCTGAAACCCGAACATCCGGCAGCACCGACAATTCTGAATTGGGGAGGCGACCTTCAATCACAGCGATTCTGAGATCAGTTTCCGCCAGCGCTGCCGCCAGCGTTAACCCGACCATACCACCGCCGATAATGGCAACGTCTACACTTTGCATCATGCTTATCTGTCCACCTGTCCCATAGCCCGCTTCACCAGCGGGGATTTCAATGTTTCCATGGCATGCATGGCCATTAATCCGGCATTGCGTCCGACCACCATTGGCCAGTGTTCATTGGCGAACATCGTCACCAAGCCTGTGGTCATCTGGATGGTCGCCTGCTGATCGGGATCGCGACGCTGCCTGAATCGGCTCAATACAGCCGCCCCCCCGATATCCTGACCCTGCTGCGCACCGGCGATCACTTCTTCTGCCAGTGTCATCACATCACGCAGCCCCAGATTAAAGCCCTGGCCTGCAATGGGGTGTAAAGTCTGCGCAGCATTTCCGACCACGGCAACACGGTGAGAAATCCGCCGCTCAGCCTGACGCAGTGACAGCGGATAGACATACCGCTGCCCGGTTTTGGTCAGCTTACCCAACCGCCAGCCAAATGCCGACTGCAAGTTTGCTAAAAATTCTTCATCGCTCCAGCCCAGCACATCCTGCTGCTGTTCCGGGGGTAAACACCACACCAGCGAACTGCGTCCCTGGCTCATCGGCAATAAAGCCAGCGGGCCGGAAGGGGTGAAACGTTCAAATGCTTCCCCCTGATGGGGCAAAGCGCTCGAGACATTGGCAATGACCGCCACTTGACCAAAATCGGTTTCGCGGGACGTCATCCCAAGCAGCGAGCAACAGGTGGATGCACCGCCATCAGCCGCCACCAGCAGCCTCGCCTGACATGAATCACCCGTCGAGAGTTGCAATGTGACCCGATCGGAATTCCGTTCAATCGCGGTAATGTGTGCGGGACAAATCAGATCGATCTGATCACTTTGTGCCATTTGTTCATGGAAAACGGCGCCCGCATGGGCCAGTTCAATCACATAACCCAGGGCCTGCGTCCCATACTCATGGGCCGCTATTCGTGCCAAACCGGCATGGCCCCGATCCGACACATGAATCCGGGAAATCGCAGTGGCTTCAGATACCAGCGCAGACCAGAGTCCCAACTGGGACATCAACTTCACCGAGCCCAGCGACAACGCAATACTGCGGGCATCATAACCCGGATGACCGGACTGTGCCGGAGACACAGCTTCGACAACAGCAATACGTAACGTTCCCAGACTCAAGCGATCGAGCGCCAGTGCTAGACTGGCACCTGTCATTGCCCCACCGACAATGACCACATCATACTGATTCACCTTGTTTGACCTCATGGCAATCTGCAGATCAGTGCAACGTCGGTTTGTCGGTCTGTTCGCCCTGATGTTTAGCCACCAGTTCAAAAAAACAAGTCAACGCGCACATCCGAACATGTTCGATGACCTGCTCAAACAATGCCGCCTGCTCTTCCATATCGTCTTCTTCATCAATGCCCAGTTGTGCGATGTCCTGGAGATCGCCCAAAGCTTCCTGCACACTCGCCGGCAATTTTTCATGGTTGAGCCCCATCAGGCCCAGACCAGACAGAAAACAATTCACCCATTCGCTCAAGGCTTCAGCCCGATCCAGCAATGCCGCCTCATCGTCCGGCATCAGTAAACTGACTTCAAACCCGGTGCCTGCCAGCTCTTTGGCGGTCATTTCCACCAATGATTGCGTCATTGCTCTCGCTTCCCCCCCGAGCGACTCGCCATTGTTGGCATAATCGGCAATCGGGCCAATCCACTGCTCACCTGTCGCGGGTAATCCGCCACACAACATCCCGGTTAAGAGTCCGTGAAGTTCCGAGGGCGTGACCGCCAAAGACTGAATTTTCAGGGCTGCATCAACCGCTTCATAGGCCGGCAACTTTACTTCGCTCATGGGCTTTTCACCTTAATCAGTTGGTGTCAGATGGGTTTGTGTTATGCTACCACTAAGGCTGGTTTCAGGCTAACCTATTGCAGAAGACGGTGGATTCAGATTTCATTTTTGAAGCTTGCTTCCACGTGGCTGGCAGAAAAACAACCGAACTGATGAAGTTCTGTCTGGCTGACAGATTTCAACCTCACTGGCGAAGCCACGCGCTTGCATGTTAAATAGGCTTTTTCTATATTAGCCGCAGCTTTATCCAAGTCTCTTCAAGCGGCTGAGTTCAGCGAGATTTGCTTGGTTCAACACATATCAGTGACTGACACGGAAACAAGGCAGCTATGAACTCGCAGGCAGTTGAAATTGAAATTTTAGGCCGTACCATTAAAGTCAATTGTCCGGCAGGTCAGGAAGCCGCACTGCGTAGTGCAGCGGCAGATTTTGACGACCGGATCAATGAACTGGCAGAGCGCACTAAGATTTCGAATCCTGAGCAACTGCTGATGTTCACCGGCCTGAATCTGTGCAGTGAACTGCATAAAGAACGAAAAGATTTTAACAACAATGCCCAAACTCTGTCCGACCGGATCGGTCAATTGACAGAAAGCCTGAATGAGGCATTGCAAAATCAATCACAGCGTTGATAATGAATTGACCCTGGGGTGTGCGTCAGCGAATCGACGTCCCCGAGCCGATAAGCAAAAAACCAGGATCTGCTTTTATCAGCTACTGAGCATGCTCAGCACGACTGAGAAGCCTACGGTTGATGCTGCCGATCCACCTTGAACGTCTGGTTCAAGGGCAACAATTCGCAACGGCACCTTGGGGCACTCCCTTTTTATCCTGCTCATTTACCGGCAGTTCTCGTTCTGAGCGGGCAATGACAGGTAGCATGACATGGATGCACTCCACCACAGCGGACCGGCTACGCAGTCGACCCGACAGCAACTGCGACAGCAAATCCGGCTTCAACGTCAGGCTTTAACGCCTCATCAGCAAGAACAAGCAGGTAAAGCCGTTCTGGCCCGTTTCACTCAACTCAAAACGATTCGTGACGCCCGGCATATTGCGATTTACCTGAGTAATGATGGTGAGCTGGATACCGGCCCGCTGATTGACTGGCTCTGGCGTCAGGGAAAAGACGTCTACCTGCCGGTACTCCATCCGTTCAGCAAAGGACACCTGCTGTTTTTGCATTATCGCCCGGACAGTCCGATGCGATGCAACCGCTACGGCATTGCGGAACCCGCGCTGGATGTACGCCAGGTCAAGCCTGTCCATGAACTGGACATCGTCTGCACGCCTTTGGTGGCCTTTGACGATCAGGGACAACGACTGGGCATGGGCGGAGGATACTACGACCGCACTCTCAGCCAGTGGCATCAATTCGGTTTGGGTCCCCAGCCACTTGGACTGGCACACGACTGTCAGCAAGTCCGGCATTTACCGTCTGAAGCCTGGGATGTCCCGCTACCGGCAATTCTCACACCTTCCGCATACCATCATTGGTGAACATCCCGCCCCGGATCTTCAAACGGCGATCTCCATCAAGTTTTTGTCATGTCAGCCACAGCGCTCTCCGCTATAATCAGCGCTCGCATTCCGTTGGCCATCACGAGGAGAAAGGCATGACACAAGATGAAATGAAAAAAGCGGCGGGCTGGGCAGCCCTGGACTATGTGACCAAAGGCAGCATTGTCGGTGTCGGTACCGGCTCCACCGTCAATCACTTCATCGATGCACTGGCGACCCGCAAGGAAGAAATCAAAGGCGCGGTCTCCAGCTCCGAAGCATCGACTCAGCGCCTGAAAGAACTGGGCATCGAGGTATTTGATGCCAATGAAGTTGCCTCGCTGGATATCTATGTTGACGGTGCCGACGAAATCAACCCGCAATTTGACATGATCAAAGGTGGCGGTGCCGCACTGACCCGCGAAAAAATCGTCGCAGCCATCGCCCAAAAATTCATCTGCATCGTGGATAACACCAAAGAAGTAGACGTGCTGGGCCAGTTCCCGCTGCCCGTGGAAGTGATTCCGATGGCCCGCTCTTTTATTGGTCGTGAACTGGTGAAACTGGGTGGCGATCCGGTTTATCGTGAAGGCGTGATCACAGACAACGGCAATATTATTCTGGATGTGCACAGCCTTAAAATCACCGATCCGAAAGCTTTGGAAGATCAAATCAATGCACTACCCGGTGTGGTGACCGTCGGTCTGTTCGCCCATCGCGGTGCGGACGTCCTGCTGGTTGGCTCTCCGGAAGGCGTGAAAACTGTTACTCAATAACAGCTTTGTCGCTTTTCCTACGGTTTGATGAAAAAACGGCATAATATATGCCGTTTTTTCTTATCCATTTCGTAATATTCTCGCCACGCCGCCAAATTTTTTGATACTTTAGTGTGAACGCAATCGTTTAAGCCCACCAGACAGCAACACAGGGTGCTCACCCGTTATCGTGGGATGTCACAGGATGTGGTTTGCATCGCTGAGGCAGCTTACAAGCTGAATGGAATACCCGTTGTTTTTAAGGAAAAGAACCTATGGCCAAAGTTTCTCTGGAAAAAGACAAAATAAAAATTCTGCTCCTGGAAGGCGTTCACCCTTCTGCGCTGGAAGTTCTCACGCAAGCGGGTTATGAGAATATCGAATACCATAAAGGATCGCTTGCCGGAGATGAACTGCTGGAAGCCATTCAAGACGCACACTTCATTGGCATTCGCTCTCGTACCCAGTTAACCGCTGAAGTCTTCGAAGCGGCCAAAAAACTGATCGCTGTCGGTTGCTTCTGCATTGGCACCAATCAGGTCGATTTACTTGAAGCCAGCCGCCGTGGTATTCCCGTTTTCAACGCCCCCTTCTCCAATACCCGAAGTGTCGCTGAACTGGTACTGGGGGAAATCCTGCTACTGTTACGTGGCATTCCAGAGAAAAACGCCAAAGCGCATCGCGGTGAATGGCAGAAGACAGCCGATGTATCCTATGAAGCCCGCGGTAAAAAACTGGGCATCATCGGTTACGGTCATATCGGAACTCAGCTGAGCATTCTGGCCGAAAATCTGGGGATGGATGTCTATTTCTATGATATTGAGAACAAACTGACGCTGGGCAATGCCAAGCAAGTCGACACGCTCAGCGAACTGCTGAACAAAGCCGATGTCATCAGTCTGCATGTCCCTGAAACCGCAGACACCCAAAATATGATGGGCGCTGAAGAGTTTGCCCGCATGAAACCTGGCGCGATCTTCATCAATGCAGCCCGCGGTACTGTGGTGGATATAGATGCCCTGTGCAGCGCACTGGAAAGCAAACACCTTGCCGGTGCTGCCATTGACGTTTTCCCGGTCGAGCCGAAAACGAACAAAGATCGGTTTGAATCGCCGCTGACCCGCTTTGACAATGTTATTCTGACGCCGCACATCGGTGGCTCTACGCAGGAAGCACAGCAAAATATCGGGATTGAAGTGGCCGGTAAAATTGTGAAGTACTCTGATAACGGTTCAACCGTTTCAGCCGTCGGTTTCCCGGAAGTGTCGCTGCCTGAGCACCGCAGTTGCTCTCGCTTGCTGCACATTCACGAAAACCGTCCGGGGGTTCTGAATCAGATCACGACCATTTTCGCCTCAGAAGGCATCAACATTGCCGCACAATATCTGCAAACCACCCCAGAGCTGGGCTATGTGGTGATTGATGTCGAGACAGAGCGTTCTGAAGAAGCGCTGAATAAACTAAAAGCCATTGATGGCACCATTCGCGCCCGTATTCTGCATTAATTCAGACGCCGCCGATTCAACCCAAAAGCTCACCATCCGGTGAGCTTTTTTAGGCCGTTAGTCAGGAAAAGCATTACTTTTCAAGACGAAAAACCACTTCAACCCGATCTTGGAAAGTAATTTCCGCATCCTGGTACGTCGCTTTGGTTTGAACGGCAGCATCCATCGCCATCCGTCCCATCACTGGACGAGGTGTCGAATCGTAATAGCGGATATTCCAGATCCCATCCAGTTCAGTTTGGAAGCCTTTGGCCAGAGATTTTGCTTTTTCCTGAGCATCCTGAATCGCAGCCTGACGCGCCTGTTCCTGATACTTGGCTTCATCAGTCACTTTCAGCTCAATGTTGTTAATCCGGTTAATCCCGTCACCCAGTGCATTGTCCAGATAGGTATTCAGCTGCTCCAGATCCCGAACAGTCACAGTGATCTGGCGGGTCGCCTGATAACCCATGAGCTCCGGCGAATTATCTTTGCTGTGATGATACTGCGGATGCAAATAGATATTGGCGCTTTCAATATCAGCACGCTTCACGCCCTGTTTCTGCAATCGGTCCATAAACGCAGTGACAGCCTTATCCGCGGCTTGTTTTGCTTCCTGTGCCGTCTTACGGGTTTCCTCGACCGCAACAGAGAAAGTTGCCATATCCGGTTGCGCCGTGACTTCACCAACACCAATGGTTTCCAGACGTGGGAAACTGTCCTCAGCCATCGCCAGCGGACTGGCCAGAGCAACACTTGTGAAACAAGCAGCAAGCAAGGTTTTCTTCATAACACCATCCAAATCAGTTGATTCAATCAAGAGCCACAGACCATGTCTGTTTGGCTGTGTGCGGATTTTGACATCACACCAGAGAAATTTATCCCGGCCTGACAAAGATTTTGCACAATATTTTATTGATGAGTCGACTATCAATAGCGACAAATTCAGATTATTGCGGCAGTTTATTCCGGGCGTGATCGAGCAACTGTGCCGTCACTTCACTGAAGACGCCGCTTTCCAATGCCCAGTGATGCCAGTAGATTCGCCGGGTCAGCATGATGCCAGGCGTCAAATTCACCAGCGCACCACTCGACAGATCTTCTTCGATCTGAACTTTCGGGATCAGGCAATAAGCCACGCCCTGTAATGCCAGTTTGACGAATGCTTCCGATGATCGCACCCGATGGGTCAGCACACTGCCACGTGGCAGATTAAAATGCTGCTGAATGAAGACTTCGTGCATGTCGTCATACTGATCGAAAGCCACAGCCGGCGCGGCCAGCAAGCTGTCCCGATTGACGCCATCGGTAAAGTAAGTGGTTTGAAATTCAGGGCTGGCCACACAGAGATAATCCATCCGCCCCAGATAGTCCGCGACACAGCCCGGCATCGGTGTCGCTTCCATGCTGATGGCACCGACAACTTCGCCACTGCGGAGTCTGTCCAGAGTACGGCTTTCATCTTCCAGCATCAGGTTGATTTCAATGCGACGCCGCTTCAGAAGCGGGCTGAGTGCAGGCAGCAGCCAAGTGGCCAGACTGTCGGCATTCGACGCGATCGACATCTGCAGAGGCTGACTCTGTTCGCCGGGACGAATATCCGGCAAGAGCTCCTGCTCCAGTAAGCGTACCCGACGATATAAGCCCAGTAATTTTTGGCCGGCAGGGGTTGGTCGCGGTGGCTGCTCCCGGACTAGCAGCGGCTGTGCCATATGCTTTTCCAACTGCTTAATCCGCTGTGACACGGCAGATTGGGTGATACACAGCAATTCAGCTGCCCGCTCAAAGCCCCGCTGAGACACTACAGCGTCCAGCGCCTGTAACCAGCGGTAATCGAGTCCTTCCATGCGGCTCCCTTAACATTAGTAAGTCTAATAAATCATAAAAATTATTAGTTGTACTAAATCATAGCGAGGCCGTTAAGCTTTAGCCAGTTGAAACTCTCTCTGAACATTTTGATAAGGACACACCCCACATGAGTTTATGGCCGTTACTCCAAGGCTTTGGTCTTGGAGCCAGTATGATTATTCCGATTGGTGCCCAGAATGCTTATGTCCTGAACCAAGGCATCAAACGCCAGCATCACCTCACTACAGCGACGGTGTGCAGTGTGCTGGATATGTTGTTTATCAGTCTTGGTGTTTTTGGCGGCGGCGCCCTGCTGTCCAGCAACGAGACCGTGTTGATGGCAGTCACACTGGGTGGCATTGCCTTTCTGGTGTTTTACGGCAGCCTGTCGTTGAAAAGTGCCTTCAGTCCGGCATCTGAACAAGAAGCCAATGCACAAGTGCTGGCCCGCGGACGGCGAGCCGTCATTGCCGGGGCACTGGCGGTGACTGTGCTGAACCCGCACCTGTATCTGGACACTGTGGTGATTCTGGGTTCCATCGGAGGACAGTTTGAAGGGCAGGATCGCATTGCTTTTGCAGTCGGCACCATCCTCGCCTCCTTTACCTGGTTTTTCAGCCTGTCGGTTGCCGCAGCCAAAATGGCACCGACACTGTCTAAATCCCGTGTGAAACGTGGCATTGATTTGGGTGTCGCACTGATGATGTTCGTGATTGCGGCACATCTTGCAAAAGGATTACTGGCTGAACACCTCTGACTCTCCCCAATAAAACAATGGAGCCCCGGGCTCCATTGTTTGTTTTTCATCGAAAAGATCAGTCTTCGACTTTGTTGAGATGGACATCCATTTGTGGGAATGGAATCTCAATCCCTTCTTTGTCCAGCTCTTCTTTGATTGCCTGCAGCAAATCAAAATAAACTGCCCAATAATCAGATGTTTTCACCCAGGGACGAACAACAAAGTTCACCGAAGAATCTGCCAGCGCAACCACACCAATGGTCGGTGCCGGATCTTTCAGCAAACGTGGCTCAGCATCCACCACTCGCTTCAGCACTTCCTTGGTTTTTTTCAGATCAGACTTATAAGAGACGCCAATCACATAATCAATCCGGCGGGTTTCGTGGCGGGAATAGTTGGTGATCGGGCCACCAATCACCGCAGAGTTCGGCACCACAACCATTTTGTTGTCCGGTGTTTTCAGTACGGTCTGAAACACCTGAATCGACTCAACAGAACCAGCCACACCAGACACTTCGACATAATCACCCGATTTAAAAGGACGAAACGCAACAATCAACACACCGGCAGCGAAGTTTGACAGAGAACCCTGTAAGGCCAGGCCAATCGCCAGGCCGGCAGCACCGATCACTGCCACTACAGATGCTGTCTGAACGCCAACACGGCTTAACGCTGCAATCAGCACAATCACAAACAGCAGATAACGCACCAAAGATTGCAGGAATTTTACAACCGCTTCATCCATCTGTTTGCGGCGCAGCATTTTGCCGAAACCACTGGATACGCCTTTCGCAACCAGGTTACCGATAAAAAGAATCAGCAGGGCCGAGATCAGATTCACCCCATATTGAATCAGCAGATCCTGATTATCCACCAGCCAGCTGCCCGCCTGCTTCACGCCATCGGCCAACTCATTATTTGAAATGGTATCCACCACTTTATCTGTCACGCTTTCTGTCATAGCACTCTCTCTACTGTTGAATGATGCGGCAGCCAGGCACGCATCTGTATATCATTCAATCGACCGTCATAAAGCTAGCAACATTTACTGAATTTGTCTCACATTATGAGACGTTTTACTCAATTCACGTCGTCAAAGTTCCCTCTCATACCAATCAAAGTAAGTCAGTGATCAGAAATAGCGTAGGAAAAATGTTTGAGAACAAGGCGGATTTTTTAGATAAGTCGTGATTCTACAATCAAAAAATATAACGCAGTTATCGAGCATTTGAATAAGCTAGGATGACCAATGATTGAGTGCGATTGGTATCAATCGCGAACCCTTGAAGCCCAGGCAAAAAAAGCCCGCATCATGCGGGCTTTCATTGTGACCATGCAGCAATTAAAAATTACAGCGTGTCAACAGCGTTCAGATCAGAGAAGGCTTGCTCCAGGCGCTTCACCATAGAATCCTGACCTTTACGCAGCCATACGCGTGGGTCGTAGTATTTCTTGTTTGGTGCGTCGGCACCAGTCGGGTTACCGATCTGGCCCTGCAGATAACCTTCGTTCTCCAGGTAGTACTCACGGATGCCGTTCCAGGTTGCCCACTGAGTATCAGTATCGATGTTCATTTTGATCACACCGTAACCGATAGACTCACGGATTTCTTCCAGAGAAGAACCTGAACCACCGTGGAAAACAAAGTTCAGCGCATTTGGTGCAATGCCAAATTTCTCTGCACAGTACGCCTGAGAATCACGCAGAATGGTTGGTGTCAGCACAACGTTACCTGGCTTGTACACACCGTGAACATTACCGAAAGAGGCAGCAATCGTGAAACGATGGCTGATTGCGTTCAGCTTCTCGTATGCGTAAGCAACGTCTTCTGGCTGCGTGTACAGAGAAGACTGATCCAGGTGAGAGTTGTCCACACCATCTTCTTCACCACCAGTACAACCCAGTTCGATTTCCAGCGTCATGTTCATCTTGCTCATGCGCGCCAGATATTCTGAACAGATCGCGATGTTCTCTTCCAGAGACTCTTCAGACAGGTCGATCATGTGAGAAGAGAACAGTGGTTTACCGGTTTCAGCGAAGTGCTTTTCACCTGCATCCAGCAGACCGTCGATCCATGGCAGCAGTTTCTTCGCTGCATGGTCGGTGTGCAGAATCACTGGCACGCCATAAGTTTCAGCAACCGCATGAACATATTTTGCACCGGCGATCGCACCGATGATCTGGCACTGCTGGCCTTCCAGTTTCAGGCCTTTACCTGCGAAGAACCCAGCACCGCCGTTAGAAAACTGAACAACAACCGGCGCTTTCACTTTTGCAGCCGCTTCCAGTACAGCGTTGATAGAGTCAGTGTTAACCACGTTTACTGCTGGCAGGGCAAATTTGTTTTCTTTTGCCACTTCAAACACTTTCTGAACGTCATCGCCAGAAATCACACCAGGTTTTACGAAGTCGAAGATCTTAGACATAACAATAGTCCTATTAGCTTTGTTGTCTGGGTTTAAAGATAAACTCGTTTGCAAATCCATGTGGCCGGCAGCGCTCTGTTTGATGCGCAAGTTCGGCCACATGCCGCTTATTCATGGCGCAGGAATCAGGCTTTCGCGCGTTCTTCCAGCATAGCAACTGCGGGCAGTTTTTTACCTTCCACGAACTCCAGGAAAGCACCGCCACCTGTTGAAATGTAAGAAACTTTATCCTTGATACCGTACTTATCAATTGCTGCCAGCGTATCACCGCCACCTGCAATTGAGAAACCAGCAGATTCAGCAATGGCTTTCGAAACCACTTCCGTGCCTTTACCGAATTGCTCAATTTCGAAGACACCCACAGGGCCGTTCCACAGGATAGTTTTTGCATCTTTGATGATACGAGCCAGCTCTGCTGCTGAATCCGGACCAATATCCAGAACCATGTCATCTTCTGCGATGTCATTTGCAGCTTTGATGGTCGCTTCCGCAGACTCAGAGAATTCTTTCGCACACACCACATCGGTGGCCACAGGCACATCCGTTTGCGCCATCAGCGCTTTCGCCGTATCAACCAGATCGGCTTCATACAGAGACTTACCAACGCCGTAGCCTTCCGCGGCGATAAAGGTGTTCGCGATACCGCCACCGACAACAACCTGATCAGCGATCTTCGCCAGAGATTCCAGTACAGTCAGCTTAGTCGACACTTTCGAACCACCCACAATCGCCACCATCGGGCGAGCCGGGTTATCCAGTGCTTTACCCAGTGCTTCCAGTTCAGCAGCCAGCAGCGGGCCAGCACAGGCAACCGCAGCAAACATCCCCACACCATGGGTCGACGCTTGAGCACGGTGCGCCGTACCGAATGCATCCATCACGAAGATGTCGCACAGTGCCGCATATTTCTTCGACAACGCTTCATCGTTCTTCTTCTCGCCCGCGTTGAAACGAACGTTTTCCAGAACCACCAGCTCGCCTGCATTCAAGTCCAGGCCATTCAGATAGTCTTTGGCCAGTTTCACGTCGCAATCCAGTGCGCCCTGCAAATAATTCACAACAGGTTGCAGCGAAAATTCTTCTGCATATTCGCCTTCGGTCGGACGACCCAGGTGAGAGGTCACCATGACCTTCGCACCTGCCGCCAGGCAGTGCTGAATCGTTGGCAGCGATGCCAAAATACGTGCATCAGAAGTTACTTTGCCTTCTTTTACCGGCACGTTCAGATCGGCACGGATCAGCACACGTTTACCGGCCAGATCCAGATCAGTCATCTTGATTACAGACATGGTTTGCCCTCTCAAATAGTCTTACTGTGTAAATAATAAATACTGTCAGCCCTGCGATTTTGCCTGGCTGGGAAATTCTGTCACATCACTGTGCTGCTGATGAACGACCGACATCGACAGTGCCGTATCCAACATCCGGTTGGCAAATCCCCATTCGTTATCACACCAGATCAGCAGTTTGAGCAGATTCTGGTTGCTGACACGGGTTTGGGTGCCATCAACAATGGCGCTGTGGGGGTCATGATTGAAATCAACAGAAACAAGTGGTGCTGTGGTGTAGTCGACAATGTTGGTCAATGTACACCGTGCTGCCTCAGACAAAGCTTGATTTACATCATCAACCGAGACATTAGTTTTCACCGTGACACTCAAGTCCATTGCGGTGACGTTAATTGTAGGAACCCGGACAGAAATCGCCTCAAACTTGTCGGCAAATTTCGGGAAGATGCGACCGATTCCTAAATGTAATTTGGTATCCACCGGAATAATCGACTGACTGGCCGCTCGGGTGCGTCGCAGATCCGTATGATAAGCATCAATCACCTGCTGATCATTCATTGCTGAATGGATCGTCGTGATGGTCCCGGATTCAATGCCGAACGCATCATCAAGCACTTTAATCACAGGGACAATACAGTTGGTGGTACAGGACCCGTTGGACACGATCTTGTCTTGTGGTGACAGGCTTTGGTGGTTTACGCCGAAAATAATCGTGTTATCGACATCGTTTGCAGCAGGATGGGAGAAGAGGACTTTCTGGGCACCAGCGCGAATATGGGCTTCGCCGTCAGCTCTGGAGCCAAAGACACCGGTGCAATCCAGCACGATATCTACGTCCAGATCACGCCAGGGCAAGAGCTCAATATCGCTCAGATGAAGGATGCGAATGGCGTCTTCGCCTTCATCACCGGCAATAAAAAGATGCTCCTGATCATGTGTCACCTTACGGCCAAAGCGCCCATGGCTGGAATCATACTGAAGCAGATGCGCCATTGATTCCGGCTGAGCCAGTTCATTGACCGCCACGACTTTAATCTGGCGATGTTTGCCGCTTTCATATAAGGCCCGCAGAACACTGCGGCCAATACGGCCAAATCCATTAATTGCGACTCGTACTGTCATATCCATGCTACAAAAGTGAAAAGCCGCCCTAGTGTATACCATGCGTTAACGAGAATCATCTTAATTGTGACCCGCCTCACCCTCCAGAATGATTATCTGTGAACTCGCCACAAATCCAGTAAATACGCCCACTCCAAGCGGATTCCCCCTGATATCAACAGCCTGTTTTGAACGGATATAGAATGATCAGGGCGACAATCTGTGCCATTTTTTTCAACCTTCGAAATAATTTTTCTGCAACTGAACCATAACAATTGCTTTTCACCCGTTGAAACCATCGGTTCGGGAGACACCCCGATTCCCGGCTGACACACAAAAGCAAAACGCATGTCTACGCACTGTCATTTGTCTTTCACCTGGCGACGGCAATTATTCACAGACCGCCCTCAAAGAAAATGAAGGCAATAACCAGCATTTAAGGCCAAGTTTGGAATTAAACCCAGCATAAAGCACCAAGAGTTGAATAAAACACCGGATCCACTGAAGCATTGAGGTTATCTATATCTAATTTCCAGATAAGGTTGATTTTGATCCCATACAAGTTATTATAGCCGTCTAGACGGAGGTAGCTCTATACATACAGACTGGTAAATATTCAACCAGACTGACTAAATTTCCACCTCCAATCTCTTTCAGTTTTTTCAGATAGTGAGAATACTCATGGCGAAACACCTGTTTACTTCTGAGTCGGTATCGGAAGGCCATCCAGATAAAATTGCAGACCAGATCTCAGATGCAGTCCTGGATGCGATCTTAGAACAAGACCCAAAAGCACGTGTTGCGTGTGAGACTTACGTTAAAACCGGTATGGTGATGGTTGGTGGTGAAATCACAACCACAGCCTGGGTTGATATTGAAGAGCTGACGCGTCAGACCGTTCGTGAAATTGGTTACACCCATTCAGACATGGGCTTTGATGCCAACTCTTGTGCCGTGCTGAGTGCCATTGGTAAACAGTCTCCGGACATCAACCAGGGTGTTGACCGTGCAGACCCGAAAGATCTGGGTGCCGGCGATCAGGGCATCATGTTCGGTTACGCCACCAACGAAACAGACGTGCTGATGCCAGCACCAATCACCTATGCACATCGTCTGGTTGAGCGTCAGGCCAAAGTCCGTAAAAACGGCACCCTGCCTTGGTTGCGTCCGGATGCAAAAAGCCAGGTGACCTTCGCTTACGACAACGGCAAAATTATTGGCGTTGACGCAGTCGTCCTGTCAACCCAGCATTGCGACAGCATTGAACTGCCTGTTCTGCAAGAAGCAGTCATGGAAGAAATCATCAAACCCGTACTGCCATCTGAGTGGCTGACCAAAGACACCAAGTACTTTATTAACCCAACCGGTCGTTTCGTGATTGGCGGTCCAATGGGTGACTGTGGTCTGACTGGCCGTAAGATTATCGTCGATACCTACGGCGGTGCCGCACGTCACGGCGGTGGTGCATTCTCCGGTAAAGATCCATCTAAAGTTGACCGCAGTGCAGCCTACGCAGCCCGTTATGTTGCGAAAAACATTGTTGCTGCTGGTCTGGCAGACCGCTGTGAGATTCAGCTGTCTTACGCCATTGGTATTGCAGAGCCAACGTCAATCATGGTTGAAACTTTCGGCACCGAGAAAGTCTCTCACGATCTGATTGTTGAAGCGGTTCGCCATCATTTCGACCTGCGTCCATACGGCCTGATCGAGATGCTGGATCTACTGCAACCTATCTACAAGAAAACCGCAGCTTACGGCCACTTCGGCCGTGAAGAGTTCCCTTGGGAAAAAACCGACAAAGCAGATCTGCTGCGCGATTACGCCAACATCAAGTAATCTCAGTCCGGCTGTGATTCTTACTCGTGAAAAAGGAAGCTTCGGCTTCCTTTTTCATTGCTTTTCTTCCTGTCTCACCGACTCTGTCCAGCTCTTTCAGCTTCTGGTCACCCATGTCCCCAAAGCTATTCAAGCTGATCTCCTGCAAAGAAAAACTTGTAACTATATGAAATATTGAAAGTTGATAAGTTTTTTACCCCCCGTGTTCCCATTGCTCTGTAAGCTGATCACATCCGGGTGTGCAGCTTTCTGAGGTTTTGACCCCCCATGATCCAAAAGCTCCCCACGCTGTACAAACACACGGCCAGCACCACAGGTAGAAAAACGAAAGCAGACCTTGCATACTGTACGCCCTGTTGATTCACCCTCATCTTGCTATGGACTCACTTCAACACGCCATCATTGAGCGGACGCTCAGTTGCCTTCGTCTGGCCGAACAAAAACTGGGGAAGCGTTTTTCCAACCCGGTCATTCGCTTTAATCAGCGCGGCAAAATTGCGGGCAGTGCCCGATTACAAAGCTGGGAAATTCGCTATAACCCAGTACTGCTGGCCGAAAATCCCCAGGCATTTCTGGATGAAGTGGTTCCCCATGAACTGGCCCATCTGCTGACCTTTGCCTGCTATGGCAGCGTGAAACCGCACGGGCCTGAATGGCAGCGAATGATGTCTGAGGTGATGGGCGTTCCCCCGCGAACTACCCACAGTTTTGATATTGCCTCCGTGCGCGGGCAAACGTTCCGCTATCAGTGCCAATGCCGGGAACACCAACTCACCATTCGGCGGCATCTCAAAGTGATGCGACAACAAGCCGTTTATCATTGCACCCAGTGCCACCAGCCCTTAACCCAAAAAACGTGAAGAGTGCCGACAAAATAATCATAATTTGATGTTTTACACAGACATAACGTGAAGCACTTCTAAAAAAATCCGGTACTGATACCATCGTTACTCTCCTATCAGTCATCGGATTTACCATGTACACCACTTTCAAATGGGGGCTGACCGCCGCCCTGATGAGCGTCAGCCTGTTACCTAACCTTGCCTACGCCAACCCGCCCAAGTCCTTTTCCAAAGCAAAAAAGTTACTGGTGAAAATTTACCAGGATCACAATGAGAGCTTTTACTGTGGCTGCCGGATCGACTGGCACGGAAAGAAAGGCGTTCCGGATTTAAACAGCTGCGGTTATCAGGTCCGGAAACAGGAAAGACGCGCCAGCCGGATCGAATGGGAGCACGTGGTGCCAGCCTGGCAGTTTGGTCATCAGCTGCAATGCTGGCAGGACGGCGGGCGTAAGCATTGCCGCAAAGATCCGACATTCCGCCGCATGGAAGCCGACATGCATAACCTGACCCCGGCCATTGGTGAGGTGAACGGCGATCGCTCGAACTACCAGTTTTTACCCTGGCGAGAAAACGACGGTGCTTTCTACGGTCAGTGCGAGATGAAAGTTGATTTCAAAAACCGACGCGTTGACCCGCCACAGCGCGCCCGTGGCGCCATTGCCCGTACTTACCTTTACATGGAGCAGGCATATCGGTTCCGTCTGGCAAAAAGTCAGCGTCAACTGATGCAGGCCTGGGACAAAACCTATCCGGTGAGTCCATGGGAGTGTGAACGGGACCGACGGATCGCGAAAATCCAGAATCAGCACAATGACTTCGTGCTGAAATCTTGTCAGAAAGCTGGACTGTAATCCCTGCGACGAATAGAAGATGAAACAACGGCTGAGCCTGACTCAGCCGTTGCTCTGTTTAGTGGCGCAGCATCTCTTCAAGATACCGCTTGCTGTGTTCCTGCACCGGTTCCACCGGCTCAAAGCGCTGGAACCGGGCGGACATCACGGCAGTCCGGGCCTGACACCAGCCGTATCCATAAGGCAAATCAACCGGAATGTTATTCTGAATGACCGAAAATTCAGCCGTCAGATCCTGCTGTAAGAACGCCTCTGCAACCTGTCTGGCCCGCGGCACCACATTGGCCTGTGCCAGCCGGTTTCGCTGCCCCCAGCCGATGATCAAATCATCACAGCTGTACTCTGCAACAGTCGGCGAGGAGGTAAACGCAACATCCGAGACCACCTGATATTCACGCCACATCATGTAGGCTTCAAACAACATCGCGACATCTTCAGCGCTGGTGTAATAACCGTAAAAGTCGGCCGCACCATCAAATTCGAAGCTTGCACCGGCTTGCTCCGGCGACATCGTCGTGGTGGCAGCAGATCCGCCAAAATAGCTGTCTGCCATGAATTTCAGATCACTGGACTTTAACGCATATGAAGACTGGAGCGATGTTTGTACCCAGTCACTCTCAAACCACATGATGTTTTCTTCAACAGAGCGGGAAGCATCCAGAAACTGAACCTGATCAGGGGGCAGAAAATCATTGGCATGCGCCAATTCATGAACCAGCAACCGGAACAGCCCTGGCGCGATTTCTGACTGGGTACGCCAATTGTTGTAATCGGGATCAAACTGGTTGCTGTAAGTCACGTAATCCCCGTTCGGATATACATAACGCTGCAGCGCGAGAAATGAAAGTTCGTCGGCAAAACCGGAACGATAATCGTCCTGCTGATAGATATCGTTCCATTCCTGCTCATTGCGCCAAAGATATCTGGGATCAATGTAGATCCCGGCTGTATAGCGATGGTAAAAAGACGGACGGACATCCAGACTCAGCACAATCACGTTCAGCGGCTTGAACAGATTCAGCACATCCTGCGGTAAATCCCGGACCACAGCCATAAAGCTGTCCCCCATCCAGGCATGCGATACCATCAGCCTTTGAGCAATATCATCCGGGGTCAGATCGCCCTGAATGGCGTATCCCATGGGTGCGATATCCTGAAGGTGACACGACCGGTTCGATTTATAGATCACGGCACAGTCTTTAGCCGTCTGCGCAAACAGACTGGTTGTCACGTAGGGTTGCAGGTTTGCCAGTAAGGGATCGCCATCCCTGTTCAGGCGCTTATCCCCGGACTTCCCACTGTCGCCGCCACATCCCGACATCAGCACGGCTGCAATCAGCACCGCACACCTCGATATTCCTTTGTTTTTTATCATTCTAACCCTGAGTCCTATTCTGGTATGCACCCAATCCTACACCACGTGTATTCTGCGACAGATGCTTTTTAAATCCTGCTGCAACGCAATTCAACGACCTTCAATGTCCCGACTGAAAACGCATTATTCGTTACATGCCCCTCAAGCTTGATATACTGGCGCCAAGAATTATCTTCACGGTCAACCAGTGTATTATGAGAGTGCCACGTATTTTCCATCCTGAGCCGCTGCCTGCAAGCGGAAAAGTGACATTAAGTGACGATGCCGCCAATCATGTCGGCCGTGTCATGCGTATGCAAACCGGACAGGAAGTCCTGCTGTTTGACGGCAGCAATGCAGAATTTCCGGCAATCATTTCTGAAGCAGGCAAAAAACGGGTCGACGTCGAGATCACCGCACGCATTGAACGCAGTATCGAATCGCCGCTGGACTTACATCTGGGTCAGGTCATCTCTCGTGGCGAAAAGATGGAATTCACCATTCAGAAGTCTGTTGAGCTGGGCGTGAACAGTATTACGCCGCTGATCTCTGAACGTTGTGGCGTGAAGCTGACCCAGGAACGTTTCGATAAAAAAATGGCCCAATGGCAGAAAATCGCCATCAGTGCCTGTGAACAATGCGGCCGCAATGTCGTGCCGGAAGTCCGCCCGGTAATGAAGCTGGAAGACTGGTGCGGTGAAGAATTTGACGGTCTGAAGTTGAATTTGCACCCAAGAGCCCAATATTCCATTAATACCCTGCCCGCCCCCGTTTCCCGTGTCCGTTTGCTGATTGGCCCGGAAGGCGGCCTGTCGGAACAGGAAATCAGCATGACCGAAACATTCAATTTCTGTGAAATCCTGCTCGGTCCCCGGGTCCTCAGAACAGAAACCGCCGCGATGACGGCAATGACAGCGCTACAGGTCCGCTTTGGCGATCTTGGCTAACCAAGGAGAAATGACATGATCAAATTGGGTATTGTGATGGATCCCATCCAGTCCATTACCATCAAGAAGGATTCCAGCTTTGCGATGATGCTTGAAGCACAGCGTCGTGGCTGGGAAATCCACTACATGGAAATGGCTGATCTGTCTCTTGAGCAAGGCAAAGCGATCGCCCGCACCCGAATCGTCAAACTGAAAGAAGATCCGACCGACTGGTACAGCTTCCACGGTGAGCAGGAAATTGAACTGAGCGAGCTGGACGCCGTGCTGATGCGTAAAGATCCGCCGTTTGATACTGAATACATCTACGCGACCTATATTCTGGAACGCGCAGAGGAACAGGGCACACTCATCGTCAACAAGCCGCAGAGCCTGCGTGACTGTAATGAAAAACTCTATACCGCCTGGTTCCCGGAGCTGACACCAACCACGATTGTGACCCGTCGTGCAGACAAGATTCGTGCTTTTCAGCAGGAGCACGGCGACATCATCCTGAAGCCATTGGATGGTATGGGCGGTTCGTCTATTTTCCGTGTGAAAGCTGGCGACCCGAATCTCTCGGTGATCATTGAAACCCTGACCAGCCACGGCCAGTACTACTGTATGGCGCAAACCTTCGTGCCGGACATCAGCAACGGCGACAAGCGGATTCTGGTGGTCGACGGGGAGCCGATGCCTTACTGCCTGGCCCGGATTCCGGCCAAAGGGGAAACCCGCGGCAATCTGGCAGCTGGTGGCCGGGGTGAGGCACGTCCGCTGAGCGAGACAGACCGCATGATCGCCGAAGCCGTCGCCCCCTCGCTGAAAGAAAAAGGCTTAATTTTTGTCGGACTGGACGTGATTGGCGACAAACTGACTGAAATCAACGTCACCAGTCCAACCTGTATCCGTGAGATTGAAGCGGCGTATGATATTTCGATTACCGGCAAGCTGATGGATGCCATTGAGCGCCGTCTGCAAAAAGCTTAATCCGTACCGGAACCGTTATCGGAACCGTTACCGGAACCGGAACACGGTTATGAGTGTGCTGTCCAAATCATAAGACCTGAGATTCAGGTTGAACGGGCAGCACCTCTGCCGGAACAGACATACCAATTCAGCCGAATCCTTCTCATACTGTAATCAAGAGCGCTTGTATTAAAGGACTGAATAATGAACCTCACCAATCATTTTCTGGTGGCCATGCCCAGTCTGCAGGATCCGCACTTCAAACGAAGTGTCGTCTATGTGTGTGAGCACAACGACGAGGGCGCGATGGGAATCGTCATCAATTTACCCATTGAGGTCTCTGTCGGCAGCATGCTGGATCAAATTGAAGTCGAGCGCGATCTCCCGCTGGCTCATCCGGACAGCCTGAAAAAGCCGGTGATGCTCGGGGGCCCCGTGGCCGGAGACAGAGGCTTTATCCTGCACAACAGTAAAGCCAGCTACAGCTCCAGCTTAAATGTGACCGACGACATCCAAATGACGACCTCCAAAGACATCCTGCCCCTACTGGGCACCAAAGATGAACCCAGCAAATATCTGGTTGCGCTGGGCTACGCTGGCTGGACAGCCGGACAACTGGAGCAGGAACTGGCGGAAAACAGCTGGCTGACTATGGAAGCGGACCCGGTCGTGGTGTTCGAAACGCCAATCAGTGAGCGCTGGGATAAAGCGGTGGCAAAGCTGGGCATCCATTCTGCTAATTTATCGAGCGAAGTAGGACATTCATGAGCGCATCACGCACTGTACTTGCCTTCGATTATGGCACCAAAAGCATCGGCGCGGCTATCGGACAGGAACTGACAGGCACCGCCAGCCCGTTGGCAGCCCTGAAAGCCAACGATGGTGTCCCGAACTGGGATACCATTGAAGCCTTACTGAAAGAATGGCAGCCGGATCTGGTGGTGGTGGGTCTGCCGATGGATGTTTACGGAAAAGAGCTGGAAAGCATCACACCGCGTGCCCGAAAATTTGCTAACCGGCTGCACGGACGGTTTGGCTGTCAGGTGGAACTGCATGATGAACGCCTCAGCACGGTCGAAGCCCGTTCGGACCTCTTTGCACGGGGCGGCTATCGCTCACTGAGCAAAGGCAATGTGGATTCTCAGTCTGCTGTCGTGATTTTAGAAAGCTGGTTCGAGCAGCAATACGGCTAGTTCAGCTTGACAGGCTTTTGGATCATGGGTGACCCAAAGCCTGAAACGCTGTACAGACCCTTTGCCACTTCAAGCCCCGCGCATCGATGCCGGGGCTTTTTCTTCACCTGGAAATTGGTATTACCCTGCAACCAACATCGCAAACGGCACCGCCAGCAACAGACTCAGCGCGGTCCGGATAAACCAGACGATAACCAGCCGGCCAATACTCAGCGGAATGGACGTCGACAGGATGCAAGGAATGGAAGCTGAGAAAAACAGGACGCTCGATACGCAAATCACCCCGGCCGCCATTCTGACCACGAACTCAGCGTCACGCAGCAGCAGTGCCGGAAGGAACATTTCAGCCAGTCCGGACGCCGACGCCTGCGCCAGCTCCTTCGCGCCCTCAATGCCCCAGATCGCAGTAAACGGATAAAACAGATAGCCTAACCACTCAAATACCGGCGTATATTTGGCCACCAGCAGACCAATCAGGCCCACCGACATAATCGACGGCAGAATTGCAATCGTCATCAGCAACCCGTCTTTGATGGTCGACAAGACATTACTGCCCAGCGAAGGCGCCTGTCGCGCGACATCCATACCCGTCTGATACGCCGTGTGTAAACGACCATCACTGCCCGCTTCCGGCTCAGGATCGCTGACCGACTCATCCATCCCGCGCAGTGGCGGCAAATGTACGGTGATCGCCGTGACGATGAAGGTGATCACCAGCGTTCCCCAGAAATACAGATTCCAGACCGGCATCAGATCCAGCGTTTTAGCCACAATGATCATGAAAGTCGCAGATACCGTCGAAAAGCCGGTTGCGATAATCGCAGCTTCTTTCGCAGAATACTGACCTGATTTGTATACTCTATTGGTGATCAATAGCCCAAGTGAATAGCTCCCGACAAAGGAAGCCACGGCATCAATGGCCGAGCGGCCGGGTGTACGCCAGATTGGCCGCATGACGGGCTGAACCAGAATACCAATCAGCTCCAGCAGGCCGTAACTGACCAGAAAGGACAGGAACACCGCACCAATCGGGACAATCAGCCCGACCGAAATCACCAGCTTCTCAAACAGAAATGGCAGCATGTCTTTGGTATGCAGCAATTCCGGACCTGTCCCCGTTACCGCCATCACCGCCGCTGCGGCACCCAGTATTTTGAGCATGGAAAAAACTTTGTCGGTCAGGCTCTGAGACCATTGGCCCGATATAAACGGATAAGCGGCACCGGCCACGATCATGGCCAACGCATACCAGGCCACGCCATCCCCCAGCCAAACCTTGACCTGACTGACCAGATGATCCAGCGGGATCGTCGATTTACCAGCGATCGTAATGGGTATAAAAAAGAAAAAGATCCCGATTGCACTCAGAATCAGCAGACGAAATCTTGCCAACGCATCCGATGCGCCGACCCCAGCTTGTGATTGATCCATCTTTGTCGCTCCCTCTACACTTCTTATATTTGTATAGACATATAAGAGGTGAGTAGTCTGAGCACAAGTTGGTTATTTTAAAACCACCGAACCGATCACAGAGATTTAACATATCCGTAACGAAAAGCAGCTTCTACAGCGACCACCGTAATCGGATCATGGGTGGTCCAAAGCACGTTTAGTTGCCGGTATCAGTCTGACCGGATCGTGACCCCATCCAATCCACCACAGCCGGAAGCCGGCCTGTCCATTTTCATCATTAGCCGGAGATCATTGGCCGAGTCAGCATGTGCCAGTGCGTCAAGTTCCTTGATTTTTCCGGTCTGAACCAGCGCGAATAAAGACTGATCAAACGTCATCATGCCGTGATCACGGCCTTTGCTCATGACGGCTTTCAGCGCGTGTAATTCACCACGGCGAATCAGGTCAGAGACTCTGGGGGTGTTCAGCAGGAGTTCGAACGCCGCATGACGCCCTGCGCCGTGTGCATCAGGTATTAATTGCTGCGCCAGAATCCCTTTCAGATTCAGCGATAAATCAAACAGCAGCTGTTCCCGGCGTTCTTTCGGGACCAGATGCAGAATCCGCTCCAGTGCCTGATTAGCATTGTTGGCATGCAGCGTCGCCATACACAGGTGACCGGTTTCTGCAAAATTCAGCGCGTATTCCATGGTTTCCTGATTGCGGATCTCCCCAATCAGAATCATGTCCGGGGCCTGACGCAGGGAGTTTTTCAGCGCGACAGCATAACTTGCCGTGTCCAGCCCGACTTCGCGCTGAGTCACGATGCATCGGTCGTGCTGATGGAGAAATTCAATCGGATCTTCAACCGTCAGAATATGCCCGCTCGAATGACGATTGCGATAACCCGTCAGGGCTGCCATAGAGGTCGATTTTCCGGATCCGGTCGCCCCCACCACCAGAAGCAAACCGCGCTTCGCCATCGCCAGATCTTTCAAGGGTTCCGGCAATGTGAGGGCATCCACATCCGGGATCTGGTTTTCAATCCGCCGGATCACCATGCCGGGTTGCTCCCGCTGCCAGAACGCACTGATCCGGAATCGGCACGCATCCTTCACCAACGCAAAGTTGGCCTCTTTGTGTGTGACAAAGTCCTGCCACTGCGCATCAGTCATCGCCTGCCGACACAGTTGCGTCATCATTGCCGGTGTCAGAACTTCTCCGCAGGCAGACAGCTCGCCATTCACTTTGAGCTGCCCAGACGCCGCCACGGTCAGATAAAGATCAGATGCCTGCCGGGCGACCATCTCCGCCAGCAGCTTATCGAGTGTTATATGCGCTATTCCTGAATCGATCACTGGTCTCAACTCCGTTCCAGCACACGCGCCACTTCATCCGGATCCACCAGGCCCTGAGCCATCAGCCGGTTGACCGCCTGCTCCATGGTTTGCATGCCCATCCCGGCCCCCGTCTGGATCATGGAATACATCTGAGCCACTTTGTCTTCCCGGATCAGATTCCGGATGGCAGGTGTCGCCAGCATAATTTCATGGGCAGCAACCCGGCCACCGCCCGGACACTTCAGCAAAGACTGCGCAATCACGGCACGCAACGATTCAGACAGCATGGAACGCACCATGGCTTTATCGTTCCCGGGGAACACATCAATGATCCGGTCAATGGTTTTCGCCGCCGAACTGGTATGCAACGTTCCCAGAACCAGATGCCCGGTTTCTGCCGCTGTGAGCGCCAGCCGGATCGTTTCCTGATCCCGCAACTCGCCCACCATAATCACATCGGGATCTTCACGCAGTGCTGATCGCAGTGCATTCTGGAAACTGTGGGTATCGCGGTGAACTTCCCGCTGATTGATCAGGCAGCGTTTGCTTTCGTGCACAAATTCCACCGGATCTTCGATCGTCAGAATATGGCGGTTGGTCGTGCTGTTGATGTGATCCACCATGGCAGCAATGGTGGTTGATTTCCCGGAACCTGTCGCCCCCGTCACTAACACAAGTCCACGCTGGCTCTGCGCAATCTGATAAAATACATCGGGCACGCTGAGGGATTCCAGCGTGGGGATATTCACCGGAATCGATCGAAAAACCGCGGCACAACCACGAGACTGACGAAATGCATTCACTCGGAATCGTCCTACGTCTGGCAGCGCAACAGAAAAGTCGACTTCCAGATGTTCTTCATATTCCCGACGCTGTCCGTCGTCCATTATATCCGTAATTAAACGGTGCACAGTTTCGTGCGTGAGTGCTGGAATACTCAACGCCCGGACATCACCATCCACACGGATCATCGGAGAGACGCCTGCCGAGAGGTGCAGATCAGAGGCATTATGCTTTACACTAAAGTCCAGAAGCTCGGTGATATCCATATATTTTCCTTTAAGAATCAATTATGAGTAGTATCAGACAAAACCTTGAAAAGGTCACCCGGGAGATCCGGACAGCCTGTGATAAATGCGGCCGTGATACGGATTCCGTGCAACTGCTGGCCGTCAGTAAAACCAAGCCGATCAGCGCCATTGCCGATGCAATCGCTGCCGGTCAGCGCGCTTTTGGTGAAAACTACGTGCAGGAAGGTGTGGAGAAAATCCAGCACTTCGCTGCCCATTCGCCATCGCTGATCTGGCATTTTATCGGTCCGATTCAGTCCAATAAGACCCGGCTGATTGCCGATCATTTTGACTGGGTTCATTCCGTCGATCGCCTCAAGATTGCCCGGCGGCTCAGTGAACAGCGTCCGGAGCACCTGCCACCGCTGAAGATTCTGCTGCAAGTGAACACCAGCGGAGAAGCCTCGAAGTCTGGTGTCGATTTTGACGAACTGGCCGCACTGGCCACCGAAATCGCAACCTTGCCGAATCTTGCCCTGCGCGGCCTGATGTCGATCCCGGAGAAAGCCGACGACTATGCCAGCCAGTTGGCAGCCTTTACCGCGCTGGCCCAAGCCAGAGACGCATTACAGCAACAATTGCCGGACACCACGCTCGATACCCTGTCGATGGGCATGAGCGGGGACATGGACGCGGCGATAGCTGCGGGCAGCACCATGGTTCGGATCGGCACCGCAATTTTCGGTGCCCGGAATTACGACTAACGCTGCCTGAAACGGCAGCGATTGACTCAATTTTAGAAGGATTTTTTCATGGAACATCGTTCAATCGCATTTATCGGCGCCGGAAACATGGCGCGCTCCATCATTGCCGGGCTGGTTGCCAGTGGCTATCCGGCGAGCCAGATCACAGCGACGGCACCCAGTGCTGAACGCCGTGAACCGCTGGCCCGGGATTACGGCATCCATACCGACAGCGACAATCTCCGTGCAGCCCAGCAGGCTGATGTCGTCGTGCTGGCGGTGAAACCCCAGTTAATGGAAAATGTCTGTCAGCCGCTGCAAAGCATCGATTTCAGCGGGAAACTGGTGATTTCCATTGCTGCCGGGATCTCGGCGGCACGTTTGCAGGAGATGCTGGCGGCACAGGTCAGTCTGGTTCGCGTGATGCCAAACACCCCCTCCCTGATTGGTCAGGGCATGAGCGGCATGTATGCCAATGATGCGGTCAGCGAGGCAGATCGTACCTTTTCCGACAGCTTGATGCGTGCCGTCGGTGAAACCTGCTGGGTCTCGGAAGAATCCGGCATTAACGGCGTGATTGCTGCGGCGGGCAGCGCACCGGCTTATTTCTTCCTGTTCATGGAAGCCATGCAGAATGAAGCCATCCGTCAGGGATTTGATAAAGACACAGCCCGGGCGCTGGTGCAGCAAGCAGCAGCCGGTGCCGCCGGAATGGTCATTGCGAACCCGGAAACAGAGCTGTCGACCCTGCGGGAGCAAGTCACCTCAAAAGGTGGAACCACCGCAGAAGCCATCCGCACATTTAACGAATCGCAACTTAGTGATATCGTAGCCAAAGCCATGCAGGCAGCTGTCAGCCGCGCGCAGGAAATGGAAAAATTATTTTAAGGTAACAATATGAATGCTATTGCTTTTCTAGTCAGCACATTCTTCGACTTATACATTATGGTGGTTCTGCTGCGTTTGTGGCTGCAATGGGCCAGAGCCGATTTTTATAACCCTTTCTCCCAGTTCGTGGTGAAAGCAACTCAGCCGGTAGTGGGTCCGCTTCGCCGTATCATCCCGTCACTGGGATCGCTGGATCTGGCAACCCTGCTGTTTGCCTATGTGCTGACCATTGCAAAATATATTGTGCTGCAACTGGTGCTGACCAACGGTGGTGTGGCATTCAGCCCTGATCTGTTCTGGCTCTCCGGCCTGTCACTGCTGAAAGCTGCGGGTGGCCTGGTCTTCTGGGTGCTGCTGATCCGAGCCATTATGAGCTGGGTCAGCCAGGGACAAAGCCCGATTGAATATGTAATGCATCAACTGACCGAACCGATGACGGCCCCGATCCGACGCGTGATCCCTGCAATTGGTGGCTTGGATTTAAGTGTTCTGGTGCTGTTTATCGGCCTGCACTTCGCCAATATTCTGATGGGCGATATTATCGGTCCAGTCTGGTTCAAGCTGTAAACCCATGGGTGCAGTTACGCAGGAAAAAGCGGATCTGGTGATCCGCTTTTACGTTCAACCCAAAGCCAGCCGGGATCAACTGGTCGGTACGCACGGCGATGAAATCAAAATCGCCATCACGGCGCCACCCGTAGACGGCAAGGCCAACAGCCATCTCATCAAATTTCTGGCGAAACAATTTAAAGTTGCTAAAAGTCAGGTCACGATTGAAAAAGGTGAAACAGGACGTCACAAACAGATTCGGGTTTGCTCTCCGCAGATCATCCCCGAAGTCGTGCGTGCCCTGCTCTGAATCTTTCCCTGAACTGCCGTACCGCAACAAGCCGCTCTATACTTGAATCAATGCCGTAATATCCCTGAAAAGTGTCAGGCTATATCATCAGAGATTTACCGCGACAGAATCATAAGGACAACACCATGAAACAGTTACTGGTTGCTTTGATTGTCCTGTTCAGCATGTCATTTCCTGTGAGTGCCGAACAGTTGAAAAATATCGGTGAACTTGAAGTTCACTACTCAACCTTTCCGTCAACGTTTCTGACGCCGGATGTCGCCAAAGCCTATCGGATTCAGCGCAGCCGCTACTCTGCCCTGATTAACGTCACCGTACTGGATACCAGTGCAGCGGGAAAACCAGCAGTCGCAGCACTGGTTAAAGGCACTGCCCGGAACCTGATCGGGAACCAGAAGGATTTAAATTTCCGTGAGATCCGCGAAGGCGATGCCATTTACTATATTGCCGAACTGACGCATGCCAACGAGGAAAGATTCCGTTTCAATATCGACGTTTCCCGTCAGTCGACCAACGGCAATATCCAGTTTGAACAGACCTATTTCTCAGAATAATCAATTCCCGCCCCCGCACCCCGGATAAAGAAGGGCTGGTCCCTTCTTTTTCTGTCTTTGGCTTTTGCCGTACCAGTGGGTATCATAGCGCCCCAGCTTTTCCCAGACCCACATTCAGGAGTCACCATGAGCAAACTTGTACTCGCCACCGGCAATCAGGGCAAAGTCAGAGAAATGGCGAGCCTGCTGGCTGATTTCGGCTTTGACGTCATCGCGCAGAGCGATCTCAGCGTGTCCGGCGTTGCCGAAACCGGAACAACTTTTATTGAAAACGCGATTATCAAGGCACGTCATGCCGCCCGAGAAACCGGCCTGCCTGCAATTGCAGATGACTCTGGCTTGGCAGTCGACGCCCTGAAAGGTGCCCCCGGCATTTATTCTGCCCGCTATGCCGGAGAAGACGCGAGCGACCAGCAGAATCTAGACAAACTCCTGGAAGCGATGAAAGACGTGCCGGCGTCCGATCGGACCGCACGTTTTCACTGCGTGCTGGTGATGATGCGCCATGCTGACGACCCGACGCCACTGATCTGCCATGGCACCTGGGAAGGACGAATTCTGACCGACGCTCAGGGTGACAACGGTTTTGGCTATGATCCGGTTTTCTGGGTGCCTGAAGACAACTGCGCGTCTGCCCAGCTGGCACCAGCGCGTAAGAAACAACTGTCCCACCGGGGCAAAGCGTTGCAACAGCTGTTTGCCGCGCTGAAGGAAGCCTGATGCTGATCCCACCGCCACTGAGCCTGTATGTCCACATCCCCTGGTGTGTACAAAAGTGCCCGTACTGCGATTTCAACTCGCATGCGCTGAAAGAAGCGATCCCGGAACTGGATTACATTGACGCGCTGCTTGATGATCTCGACATCGATCTGGCCCGCTTTGGCCTGACATCACAGCAACGTCCGCTGCATTCTATTTTTATCGGCGGGGGGACGCCCAGCCTGATTTCAGCACCGGAGATCAAGCGATTGCTGTCTGGCATTCAGGCCCGGATCCCGTTCAGCGATCACATCGAAATCACCATGGAAGCGAATCCGGGCACCGTTGAAGCCGGGCGTTTTCAGGCCTACCGTGAGGCCGGAGTCAACCGGATTTCCATTGGGGTGCAAAGCTTTCAGGATGAAAAACTCAAGCGACTGGGCCGCATCCACGGCTGTGAGGAAGCGGTGCGTGCTGCCGGGCTTGCTCAAGAAGCCGGGCTGAACAGTTTTAATCTGGATCTGATGCATGGCCTGCCGGATCAGAGCGTCGCCGATGCCATTGGCGACCTGAAACAGGCCATCGCACTGGATCCGCCGCATCTGTCATGGTATCAGCTGACGATCGAACCCAATACCCTGTTCTACTCCAAGCCGCCGACGTTACCCGACGATGATGACTTATGGGACATCTTCGAGCAGGGTCATGCGCTCCTGAGCGCAGCAGGCTATGAACAGTACGAAATTTCCGGCTACAGCAAACCGGGCAAGCAATGTCAGCATAACCTGAACTACTGGCGGTTTGGTGACTATCTGGGCATTGGCTGTGGTGCGCACGGCAAAGTCAGCTTTGCAGATGGCACCATCACCCGTACGGTAAAAGTGAAGCATCCGCGCGGCTATCTGAATCCGCAGAAAGCTTATCTGGATCAGGAAACACAGGTTGCCGACACCGAGCGGCCATTTGAGTTCTTTATGAACCGTTTCCGCTTGCTGGAAGCCTGTCCGAAGCAGGATTATGTGGAACGGACCGGCCTGCCGCTGGACAGCATCCGTCAGCCGATAGCCTGGGCACTGGAGAAGCAGTATCTGGTGGATCAGGGCGATCACTGGCAGATCACGGAGCAGGGAAAACTTTTCCTCAATGATCTGCTGGCAGCTTTTGTCGCCGAAGACGAAGAAGCCTGAGTCATCCCTTTGCTGGCAGCGTGTTGCCAGCAAAGGCGACATTGATTTCAGAAAATAGAGCGGCCGATCCGTTCGGCCAGCAATTCCAGCGCTGCCGTTCCGGCCACAGAGTTACCGGAAGCATCCAGCTCCGGCGACCAGACAGCAATCGACATCTCACCCGGCACAATCGCGATAATCCCGCCACCAACTCCGGATTTCCCCGGCATACCGACCCGGTAAGCAAACTCACCTGCACCGTCATACAAACCACAGGTTGCCAGTAACGCATTGATCTGTTTACTCTGCGTCGGCGAAATCAGCGGCGTGGCAGCACACAGCGGCTGCCCCTGATTGGCCAGGTAGCTGAAGGTCCGGGCCAGATCCACACAGCTCATTTTCAGCGCGCAATAACCAAAGTAGTTCCCCAGCACAGGCACCACTTCATTCTTAAAATTGCCGAAGGAGCGCATCAGATAGGCAATCGCGGCATTGCGATCGCTGTGCTGCATTTCAGAGGCAGCGACATCTTTGTCGTAAACCACATTCGGATTACAGGCCAGCATCCGCACCAGTTCCAGCATCCGGTACTGCGGCGCAGAAAGGCGGCTGTGCAGCAAATCCGACACCACCAGCGCTCCGGCGTTGATAAAGGGATTGCGGGGAATTCCCTGCTCCATTTCCAGCTGGATCATGGAATTAAATGCATGGCCGGAAGGCTCTTTCCCCACTCTCGACCAGATTTCATCCGCTTCGTACAGCGTCATCGCCAGTGTCAGGCTCAGAACTTTGGATATCGACTGAATCGAAAACCCGACATCGCTGTCACCGGCCTGAATCACTTCACCGTCGTTATAGCACACGGCGATACCCAGTCGGCTTGCCGGAACTTCGGCCAGTGCCGGAATATAATTGGCGACTTTACCCTGCCCAATTAACGGCCGGACTTCATCCAGAATTTCATTCAGCAACTGCTCACTTGGCTTCATTCACTGTCTCCAGAGGACAAAAAAGCCAACGCAGAGGCTGGCTTTTCAGAGAAATCATGTTCAACGGATCAATATCTTATTCGATATTCACCCCGAATGGCTATGAACCATAGCACATTATTCTGTACGGGCGAACTTCATATCCCATACACCGTGACCCAGACGGTGGCCACGGGCTTCGAATTTGGTCAGCGGACGTTCTTCAGGACGCGGGATGTAATCCCCGTCAGTGGCCGTGTTCTCATAGCCCGGTGCAGCATTCATCACTTCAACCATATGCTCGGCATAGTTTTCCCAGTCTGTTGCCATATGGAAAATACCGCCGATTTTCAGCTTCTTACGCACCATTTCGACAAAAGCAGGCTGAACAATACGACGCTTATGATGGCGTGCTTTGTGCCATGGGTCCGGGAAGAACAGCTGCACCGTATCCAGGCTGCCGTCCGGAATCATGTGTTCAAACACTTCCACCGCATCGTGACACATCACCCGCAGATTCTTCAGCGATGCAGCTTCTGCACCCATCAGGCAGGCACCCACGCCCGGACTGTGGACTTCAATCCCGACAAAGTTTTTCTCCGGGGCATTGCTCGCCATCTCGACCAGAGACGCACCCATGCCAAAACCGATTTCCAGCACCACATGACCTTCACGACCGAACACGTCAGTCCAGTTCAGGGCTTGCTGTTCAAAGTCGATGCCCATCTCTGGCCAGTTGTTTTCCAAAGCCAGTTGCTGACCCTTGGTTAAACGGCCTTCACGACGGACGAAACTGCGAATTTTACGAACCAGTTTTCCGTCTTCATTGAATTCAGACAGAGTGACTTCAGCGTTCGTTCTCGATTCTTGGCTCATGGGTCCTTACCTAACAGTAGAATGTGTAATTCAGATACCAAACTGAAGAGCAGGCTGTCGGCCAACCGGAATGCTCTTTAGTTTGGTATAAATGGATCCGGCATTATCCAAAGTTCACGGCGGAGTGCAAGTGCCGTCTTCGCATTGAAGCCAGCCCCGGAATGTGGTGCAATCGTCACCGCAATGTCGGCCGGATGGTCAACTCAAAGAAAACAGACACAGAGTCGCGTATCAACCATCGCGCGACAACCTGACTCAAGTCGAAGAATATCAATGCACTGCGGCATTCAGATGATGAGATTCATGCTGAGACGCTGCCAGAACTATCGCGCTGTGAAGATAATTTTATGAAGCAATTTCCCTTGCCACCTGAAACCTTTCAGGATCGTCTGATCCAATGGCAACAAACCCATGGCCGCCATGATTTGCCCTGGCAGCAAAATCCAACCCCTTACCGGGTACTCGTTTCCGAAATCATGCTTCAGCAAACCCAGGTCGCTACGGTTATCCCCTACTTTGAACGCTGGATGGACAGCTTCCCGACCATCGAAGCACTGGCCGCCGCCACCGAAGATGACGTGATGAACCACTGGCAGGGGCTGGGTTATTACTCCCGTGCCCGCAATCTGAGAAAAGCCGCCCTGTATGTCACCCATGAATGTGCAGGTGAGTTTCCGGCGCAGGTGGATCAGTTGCTGAAGATTCCGGGTGTCGGCCGCTATACCGCCGGAGCCATTGCTTCATTTGCCTACAACACCTACGGTCCGATTGTCGACGGCAACGTCAAACGTCTGTTCTGCCGTTTCTTTGGTATCGAAGGCGTGCCGGGCACCACTCAGGTCGACAAACAGCTCTGGCACCATGCCGAGCAATTTACCCCGCAGCAAAACAACCGGGCGTTTGCGCAGGGGCTGCTCGACATGGGCGCAACCGTCTGTAAACCGAAAAATCCGGCCTGCGATGACTGTGCCTTTCAGGACAACTGTATTGCCTTCAATACCGACCGCGTTGCAGCGTTGCCGACACCCAAACCGAAAAAAGTCGTCCCGACCCGTCCCGGCCAGTTTCTGTGGATCGAATCAGACGGTCAGTTACTGCTGGAAAAGCGGGAAGAGAATGGCATCTGGGGCGCGCTCTGGTGCCTACCGCAAATCTATCTGGAACCCGAACAGCTCGGAGACCATGTGGAACTCAAAGGCACCTTCAAACATACCTTCACCCATTACAAACTGAACGCCAGCGTCTGGTCGGTGGATCGCCTGAGCGATCAGACCGGCAACCAGCAGTGGTTTGCCATGGATGCCCTGAGTGATTTAGGCCTGCCGACGCCCATTCGTAAATTTATTGAAAAACGCGTCTGAGGCAATACGGCAACAGACTCAAAGGAGAGGTGACACCTGAGTGTCATCTCTGTGAGATTCACGGATAGGTCTTGGCTGATTCCACCGTTTCAGCCTGATGGCTGATTGTTCACGTCCATACTCGCTGGCATGCTTACAGATACGCTTGCGGACAGATGAGCAAACAAGTCTGAGAACGATGTAATCACATTGTCTCTTTGCTCCGTGTCGTACACGCGTACCAATCCCAATGCGATTGCTGTCTGAAGAGCCATCTCCCCACTGAGCAACGCGGCGTAAACCGTATCGGGAAGCAGCAATACAGCTTCCCCCGCCTGTGCGGGCTCTGTATGGTAAGTGGCAACCGCACCGGACGGATTGAACCGCATCCAGGCGCCGCTCTGCGTCAGCAGAACCGTCAACGGCACCCCACCGTATCGCGTAGCATCCATGCGCTGATAGCGATACGTCATCATATACGTGTGTGCAATTGCTTTTTGCCGGACACGCTCAAGCGCCGCACGCTTTGCGGTTCGTTCTTCAGGTAAGGGGGCAATCTGTCCCGATTCAATCGCGCGGTACGTTGCGACAGCGATTGGGATCGAGCCACGGTGATCCACTGAAAATCCCAGATCAATCAGCTCTAAAGAACAAGCTATGGCAGACGGTAAGTACCATAAGCCAAACACGATGCTGGCAAAACCTGCCCGATATCTACTGAATTTTCGTGTGCACCCATGCATTTCCTGATTCTCCACACCGTGAGACCATCGGACCGCCTGACCTCCCACACCATTGATCAACACCGCTCTGCAGCCAATAAAGCCGATACCTTTCCTCAGTGTAGACGACAGAGCATCGGGCCAGAAAACCAAGGCTGAGGCAGATCCTGCACGCAACAAGCTTGAATCCCGCAGGCAGAAACAGGAAACTAGCCCCAGACATTCGATTCAGGCAGCCATGCAGGCTGCCCTCTAATCAAGATTGAGGATCCCATGAGCCGTACTGTATTTTGTGCCCGACTGAAAAAAGAAGCCGATGGTCTGGATTTCCAGCTGTATCCGGGTGAACTGGGGAAGCGTATTTTCGACAATATTTCGAAAGAAGCCTGGGCTGAATGGCAAAGCAAGCAAACCATGCTGATCAATGAGAAAAAACTGAACATGATGGATCCGGAGCACCGTAAGCTGCTGGAAACGGAAATGGTGAAATTCCTGTTCGAAGGTCAGGACGTGATCATCGACGGTTACACACCGCCAAGCGAGTGATCCCTGTGTGCGCCAGACGCGTGCATGAACATCACGTTCTCAGGTTCCGGTGAGCAAAAAGCATACCGCGGCCCGACAGAAAATGACATCATTTGCCCAAACGCAAGCGATGTCATTTTTTTATATGCAGAACATGAAGAAAGCACTCCTCCTTGCCACCCTGACACTACTGCTCAGTGGCTGTAGCCGTGAACTGGTTGAGAAGGTCTATAAAGTTGATTACGCCCCAACCAACCGGTTTGCCCAAAATCTGGCACCATTACCCGGCCAGTTCACCAAAGATACTGCGGCGCTGGACCGCCTGATCCATACCTTCAGTGGTCAGGTGAAACAACGCTGGGGCAACGACAACGTCCTGATGGCCAGCAAGCGTCATTACGTCAAATACACCGATGGCTATCAGAGCCGGGCACATGTCGATTTTGACAAAGGTCTCGTCACCATCGAAACCGTTGCCACCACCAATCCCAAACAGCATCTGATCGATGCCATTGCAACAACCCTGCTGACCCCTGCCGATCCGGCGGAAGTCGATCTGTACTCCGCGCAGGATTTTGCCCTGTCCGGCAGCCCTTTCCTGCTCGGACAGGTGCTGGATCAGGATGGTAAATCCATCGAGTGGTCCTGGCGGGCCAAACGTTATGCGGAATATCTGGTCAATCATCAGATGAAAACCAAAAAAGTCCGTTTTCAGAATGCCCACTATGTGGAAATTCCCATGGTGGCCGACCATGTCAGCAAACGAAGCTACAAGTATGCGGATATTGTGCGTGAGGCCTCTCGACGCTATGGCATCAAAGAAGATCTGATCTACGCCATCATCAAAACCGAGAGCAGCTTTAACCCCTATGCCGTGAGCCCGGCCAATGCGTATGGTCTGATGCAGGTCGTCCCGAAAACAGCAGGTGCCGATGTGTTTAAGCTAGTGAAAAAGCGCTCGGGACAGCCGTCACCGCAATATCTGTTTGATCCGGCCAAAAACATTGATACCGGCACAGCCTATTTCTACCTGCTGCAGAACCGGTATCTGAAAGATGTCCGCAATCCGCTCTCGCTGCATTACAGCATGATTTCGGCGTACAACGGTGGCACCGGCGGTGTACTCAACACTTTCCACAAAGATCGCAAGCGCGCCATGCAGGACCTGAATCGACTGCAACCGAATCAGGTGTACTGGGCACTGACCAACAAGCATCCCAAAGGGGAAGCCAGACGTTATCTGGAGAAAGTGACCAACTTCCAGAAAGAGTTTAACAACGGAAAAATCTGAACCAAAGTAAAGACTTTGCTGGATTTGAAACGAATATTGCTGCTCGCCGCCGCATAACGGACAAAAAGCGAGCAAGCGATCGCGAAAGGTCGTTTTTTCTGGAAAAAGGTATTGACGATGAGGGCCAAAACCCGTTTAATAGCGCTCCGTTGCCTCGATAGCTCAGTCGGTAGAGCAGAGGATTGAAAATCCTCGTGTCGGTGGTTCGATTCCGCCTCGAGGC